>DYJG01000219.1 GCA_020723225.1 Desulfobacca acetoxidans
CCGGGTGGTGAACAGCCCCACCATCGTCGCCCATATCCGCTACAAATCCAGCGGCGTCGTGGATGAATGCCATGCCCACCCCTTTATTCTGGATTTTTGGGGACAATCCTGGATCTTTGCCCACAACGGCAAGGCTCCGGCCATCGAGCCTTATTTGAGCCCCCATCTGCCGGTTTTGGAGGCTAAGAGCGACTCTGCCCGGGCGTTGGAATTCTTGAGGGATTTCTTTATGGAGGCCGAACCCCGCCGGGCCTCCACCCCTTTCATCCTGGTCCTGAAAGAGGCCTTGAGAAGCCTGTTGCGGAATTATCCGGGAGAATACAATTTTCTCCTCACCAACGGCCGGGTCCTCTGGGCCTTCACCAATCACCGCCAATTTCTGCTGTTGAAAGGGAGCAAGAAGCTGGAGGAAGCCTTGCTGCTCACCACCATCAATGAGGGGCTGAGCGCGGAAGACTGGAAGAGGATCGTGGCCAAGCCGGGAAGCGGAGGGAAACTGCTTTTGATAGCCGGCGGAGACGTGCTGCATCTCGAGGATCTGGACCCGGTCGCATCCCCTTAAGACCCCGAGGTCTATCCAGGTTTTCCATATCCTGCCTAAGATACTCCAAAATAATCTCTTAATAGATTGTGATCCGCTAGCGTCTAATGGTAATATAGTGGTCACCTTAAAGTGGCCCGATGGCGAAAATCACCTGGCGGTGATGGCCTTTGACAACCCGGGTGATGAGTCTTACTTCAGAACAATCTTCCGGATTTCTCCCGGTTGGGGGAAGGAGGTGAGAGAGGAAGCGTAAACCCCGGACTAGATTTGAACGCTATTAGGTTGAAAAGAGAAATCTGCAGGAAGCCTGGAATGATAAGCACGCCAGATTCCTCCAGCATTTAGAACCCCTAATCTTATTAAGGAGTTACCACATGAAACGAAAACCCTTTTTGGGGTTCATGGCCCTGGTTCTCAGCCTGGCCCTGGTCCTGGGCGCCGGCGCTCCGCGGCCGGCCCAGGCGGGCACTGAAGACGCGGCCATGTTTTACGAGGAACTGGCCCAACACGGCGAATGGGTGGATTACGAGAATTACGGCCCGGTGTGGCACCCCACCGGCGTAGACCAGGACTGGCGGCCGTATGTCAACGGCCGCTGGGTGCCCACCGAACAGGGCCAAATCTTTGAGTCCCCGGAACCCTGGGGTTGGGCCACTTACCATTACGGCAATTGGATGCCCACCTCCTCCTACGGTTGGTGCTGGGTGCCGGGGCGCACCTGGTATCCCTCCACGGTCACCTGGCGGACCAGTCCGGAGAACGTGCCGGTGGATCAGTCCTATGTGGGCTGGGCCCCGATTCCGCCCCCCAATTACGTGCCTCCTCCGGCATATGCCCCTCCCAGCTACTACCCGGGGAGCCCGGTGGCGGACCTGATCACCGCGCCGTTCTATGTCTTTGCCGCGGCCAGCAGCTTTTTGCTGGGCTTGGGGCAGCCTTATACGCCGGCTTACTCCTATGCCGGTTGCGGCTGCCTGGCGCCGCCGGCATACGTGCCGGTGATCTACCCCGCGGCGCCAGTGCTAACCAGCTACTATACGCCGGCGTACTATCCCCCGGCTGCCGTCGGGGTGGGTATAGGCCTGGGCCTGGGAGCCTATGCCTTCGGGCCGTCGCCGGCCTATATCTCCCGGGTCACCAATATTAACCAGACTGTCATTAACAAGACGATCATCAACAATACCAACAACATCGTCAACATCAAGAACGTGAACGCGCCCCAAACGGTTATCAACCGCAACACGGCCATCAGGAATATCCAGCCGCCGGCCCTGACCCAAGGGAAACCTCTGCCCGCGGTGAAGCCGGTGGCCAATGTGAAACAGGCCCAGGCCAACCTGGGGAAACCCAATATCCTCCCGCCCCCCAAGGATGTCCCGAAGTTGACGGCCCAGATTCCCAAGGCCACCGTGGGCCCGGCGCCCACCAAGGGGATACCCGGGGCAGGGTTGCCGGCTGGGGCCACCAAACAACTGACCCCGGCGCAGCAGGCCCAGGTGCAAAAACTGCCGCCTAAGCAGCAGATTGTACCTACGGCCCCCACCGCCAAGACGGGAAAACCCGGAGTCCCGCCCACCGTCGCCCCGACGCCGGCGGCCAAACCGGGGGCGCCGCCGACCGCGCCCGGCGTAGCTCCGACCGCTCCCGGCGCCAAGCCCGGCGTAGCTCCCACCACTCCGGCAGCCAAGCCTGGGGTGGCGCCTACGCCCACGGCGAAACCGGGGGTTCCTCCAACCGCTCCCGGCGCCAAGCCCGGCGTAGCTCCCACCACTCCGGCAGCCAAGCCTGGGGTGGCGCCTACGCCCACGGCGAAACCGGGGGTTCCTCCAACCATGCCCGGCGCCAAGCCCGGTGAAGCTCCCACCACTCCCGGAGCCAAGCCCGGCGTTGCGCCTACGCCCGCTGCCAAACCAGGTGTGGCGCCGACGCCTGCCACTCCCGGCAAACCGGGGGTGACGCCCACCCCAGCCAAACCCGGGGTGGCTCCTACAATTCCCGCCAAGCCGGGAGAACCCGCTGCTAAGCCCGGCGTCGCGCCGACGCCTGCCGCCCCCACCAAACCGGGGGTGACGCCGACTACTCCGGGAGTCAAACCCACCACACCGGGGGTGACGCCGACTACTCCGGGAGTCAAACCCACCACACCGGGGGTGACTCCGCCTACTCCTAAACCCGGAGTGACTCCTCCGGGGCCGGTACGCAAGCCGCCCGAGGCCGGGAAGCCGGGAGTGGCCCCGACCCAGCCGGGAGTGACCGCGCCGACGCCCAAGCCGGGCGTGACTCCGCCAGGACCGGTGCGCAAGCCGGAAACCAAGCCGGCGACGCCGCCGTCGCAGCCGCCCTCCGGGTTTAAACCGCCCACCACCGGGCCGGGATTCCAGAAGCCGGGGACCCAGCCGGCGACGCCCCAGAAGGTGACGCCGCAACCGACGCCGACACGGCCCACTACGCCGCAGCCGACGACCCGGCAGCCCCAGCAGCAGCCGACACCGCAACGGGTGGCGCCGCAACAGCAGCAACCGCGGCCGCAACCCCAACAGGCCCCCCAGCGGGTGACGCCACAACAGCAACAGCCGCGGCCTCAGCCCCAGCAGCAACGGGTAGCGCCGCAGCCACAACAACCGCGGCCACAGCCCCAGCAGCAACGCGTAGCGCCGCAGCCGCAGCAACAGCCGCGGCCGCAACCGGCTCCCCAAAGGGTAGCCCCGCAACCGCAACAGCAGCCACGGCCGCAGCCCGCGCCGCAACCCAAACCGCAGCCGCAGCCGCAAAAACAGCAACAGCAACAACAGCAACAACAGAAAAAGCCGGGGCAGATATAGTAAGCGACCCCGGCTGACCCTACAGACCTGACCCGGGTTTCCACTCCTTAGGGGTGGAAACCCGGCCTTTTTTCTGCTATAAGCCTTCCAATACCGTTTTTCGTTTTGGGTTTTTCGTTTTTGGTAGCAGAGATGGAATTACCGGCAAGGTAAAATATCGACAGCTATCTCTAAAAGCGAAAAAGCTATACGGCTTCGCTTTTACTGCCCCCCAGATTTAAAATACGAAAAACCAAAAACGAAAAACGAAAAACCGTATTTAAACAGGAGGGAAAATGGCTACCATCCAGGCCATCAACGCCTGGGAGATCCTGGACTCCCGGGGCCAGCCCACGGTGCTGGCGAACTTGCAGTTGGACAACGGCATCCGCACGGTGGCGGCGGTGCCCTCCGGCGCCTCCACCGGCGCCCACGAAGCCCTGGAACTGCGGGACGGCGATCCCGGCCGCTATCAGAAAAAAGGCGTACTCAAGGCTGTGGGCCATATCCGGGAGATCATCGCCCCGGCCCTTAAGGGCCGGAACCCCCTGGAACAGGGCTTGATCGACCAGCAGTTATGCGCCCTGGACGGCACTCCCACCAAGAGCCGGCTGGGGGCCAACGCCATTCTCGCCGTCTCCATGGCCGTGGCCCGGGCCGGAGCCGCGCTCAGCGGGCTGCCCCTGTACCGCTACCTGGGAGGCACCGGCGCGGACATCCTGCCCATGCCCATGTTGAACATCATTAACGGCGGAGCCCATGCCACCAACAACCTGGATATCCAGGAATTCATGATTATGCCGGTGGGCGGGGCCACCTTTGCCGAAGCCCTGCGGATGGCTGCGGAAGTCTTCCATACCCTGAAAAAGGTGCTCTCGTCTCGAAAGCTGGCCACCGGCGTGGGGGATGAAGGGGGATTCGCGCCGGACCTGCCCTCCCATGAAGCCGCCCTGGACCTGATCATGGAGGCCATCGAGAAGGCCGGGTATCTTCCCGGCAAGCAGGTGGTCCTGGCCCTGGACGCCGCGGCTTCGGAATTTTTTGATGAATCGACCAAGGAATATGTCTTCAAAAAATCCGACAACTCCCGGCGCACCGCCCAGGCCATGACCGAATACTACCAGTCCTTGCTCTCCCGCTATCCCATCGTCTCCCTGGAAGACGGCCTGGCGGAAAACGACTGGGACGGCTGGCAGCATCTGACCAGGACCCTGGGGGGCAAGCTGCAACTGGTGGGGGACGATATCTTCGTCACCAACGTGCAATTCCTGAAAAAAGGCATCGAGATGGGGGCGGCCAACGCCATCCTCATCAAGCTGAACCAGATCGGCACGGTCACCGAGACCCTGGCGGCCATCAACCTGGCCCGCACCCACGGCTACCGCGCCGTTATCTCCCACCGCTCCGGCGAGACCGAAGACACTTTTATCGCCGACCTGGCGGTGGCCACCGGCGTCGGCCAGATCAAGACCGGGTCCGTGTCCCGCTCGGAGCGCATCGCCAAGTACAACCGCCTGCTGCTCATCGAAGCGGACCTGGGAGCCGCGGCCCGTTTCCGGGAGGACCGGTTCTGGGAGAAGAGGCGATAAGAGAGGGGCAAAAGCTTTGACTTTTGCCTCTGCTATTGCTACTCTGGCTTAACTCTAAAAAATGACCTGAACGCTTGCATAAGGGGGAGGAACATGCTGCGCACAGGGAGAAAATGGCCGGCCGCTATCGTGCTGGCCGCGCTCTTGGCGTGCCCGGGGCTGGTCTGGGGGCAGGGCTTCGATTACGGCAGTTTCAACCGGGAGTTGGGGCTCCGTTTCGGCTACGGCAAAAACACCAAAGGCGCCGACGTCCGCCTCTACAGCCTCCTGCCCTACTGGGGCATTTTTCTCATTAAGCCCGGCCAGAGATGGGGAGTGGGTCTCTCCTTTGTGGTGGAGGGCATCTTCAGCGTCGCCAACGCGGAGAGCACCGGCTTCGAGCTGGGTTTCACGCCCATGCTGAAGCTGAGATTGCCCTTGGGGACCGCGGCCTCGATATTTATCGAAGGAGGCGCGGGCATGATCACCGAGAGC
>DYJG01000220.1 GCA_020723225.1 Desulfobacca acetoxidans
TCAACAAATCTATATTTGTTTAAATGAGTTTCAAATATTGTTTTTGACTGTTCCAGGATTTTCTTTTTGTTAGAACATAGATAATATTTAAAAAATAAAGGACCGCTTGAAAATAAGTCCCATATATCTGATATTTTATCCCAAAGAATATCATTTACGTCTTCTTTTCTTAAAGTTTTTCCATATATACCATCCATAGTTACTAATATCTTATTAATCTCATTTGCCGGGAAATTTTTCTTTGTTTCTTCAAATGTATCTGTATATTTGAAATTAAAAACATGAACATCTCTATCAATAATGTGAAGGGCATCAATTCCACCATCCATAGAACCATCGGTAATTGCATCTTCAATTTCATCGCTATTCAAATTCAATATTGATTCTAGACATAAATAATTAAAAGCGAGCCCAACTGTTTCTAATTCATAGTCATCTTTATATTTATTAACTTTCTCTCTTAACATGCTAAAAGTGCTTAAATTAGACATCTCTATCTCCCTAAGAACCTATCCAAGTTTGGGATAGTTGAGCCGGAATCGTCTGACTACTGATAGCTGAAAGCTGACGGCTTATTCTCCAGAGTCCACCGGCGAAGTTAAGACCTTCTGGCTGATACCCCGGCCCAGGGCCACCCGGCCGCCATTCAGGCCGACGATGATCAGGCCCCGGTTATTTTGCAGGATGTCTACTTCCTTCCCCAGGTTAAGCCCCAGGGCCAGGAGCCGGGCCCGGAGCATCCGCCCCCCCTGGTAGCCGGTGATGCGCACCCGCTTACCCGGGGGCACCTGGGCCAGGGGTAGGTCGTTGATTGCCAGATTAGTTGTCATTGCTGCCCTTTTCATAAGTTCAAAGTTCAAGGTTCAAAGTTCAAGGTTGCCGTAGGGTGCGTTCCACGCACCATTTAAGACGGACGGCGGGCGGGGAAACCCGCCCTGCCGGTTTGTTCTAATTTCCGGCTGAACCGGTGACTCAGGAGCGGCCGGCCTCATCTTCCCTCTGCCTGCACGCGGGGCATAAACCTTCCACCTGGAGATGGTGGCTTTTGATCCGGTAGCCGTATTCCTTGGCCAATTGCTCCTCCAGGCAATGGAGGAAGAGGTTTTCAAACTCCTGGATTTCCCCGCAGCTTAAGCACCGCAAGTGGTTGTGATGGGAATGGCCGTAAATGTGCTCGTAATGCCAATGGCCCTGGCTGAACTCCACCTCCCGGACCAGGCCGCAGTCGATGAACAGGGGCAAGGCCCGGTAAATGGAGGCCTTGGAGACCTTGACCCCTTTTTGCTTGAGCTGCAAATAAAGGCCGTCCACGTCGAAATGCCCGTGAATCTCAAAGATTTCCCGGAGAATGCGCTCCCGCTCCGGAGTGCGGCGCAATTCCCGCAGACGGATATAATCCTGGAATACCTGTAATTCCGACTTCATGGCCGTTATTTTTATTGAGATTCATTCGCTATAGTACTTTAATTCCGCAGCATGTCAAGGAATATTCTTTATATGACAAGGAATCCTTGGTAAAAGTGGAGGGAAGGCAGTAGCCAGTTACCAGTTAATTAGCAATGACCACAAAAATCCGAGGATGCCGGGTTATGGCAATTGAGAAGTCCTTGGTGCCGGTAGAGCGAATCGAGGGGGCTATCCTCTTGATTCGAGGCGAAAAGGTCATGCTGGATGCGGACCTGGCGGCTCTTTATGGAGTGGAAACCAGGGTGCTGGTCCAGGCCGTCAAACGCAATGCCGACCGGTTTCCCCCGGACTTTATGTTTCAACTCACTAAAGAGGAAGTTAACCTTTTGAGGTCACAATTTGTGACCTCAAAATCTGAAAGCCGCATAAATAAAGAGAAATCTGGAATCTTGAAATCACAAATTGTGATTTCAAGTTGGGGTGGCAGACGCCGGTCTTTCCCTCATGCCTTCACTGAGCAAGGCGTTGCCATGCTATCCAGTGTGCTTAATTCACCGCGAGCCATTGCGGTGAACATCGAGATCATGCGGGCCTTTATCAGACTGCGCCGGATGCTGGCTTCTCATACGGACCTGGCCCGCAAGCTGGAAGCCCTGGAAAAGAAGTATGATGCCCAGTTCAAGGTGGTCTTCGACGCCATCCGCAAGCTCATGGCACCGCCGGAGCCCAAGCGCCGGCGCATCGGGTTTCATGCGAAGGAAGGCGAATAACCTTGAACCTTGAACTTCGAACCTTGAACTTCTAAAGTTAGAGAGAAAAGTGGAGGAGCGACAAGACATCAACCAACCCGCCCCGGACCTCCCCCCGGAGCGTCAGAAGGAACTTCGGGCCCTGGCCCGGAGATTGGGGCATCGTTTTAAGGACCTCTGTCTCCTGGAGCAGGCCCTGCGCCACTCCTCCTATGCCCACGAGCGGCCGGAGACCGGCCCCAGCAACGAGCAGTTGGAGTTTCTGGGGGACGCGGTCCTGGCTTTGGCCATCAGCGACCTGCTCCTGGCCTCTTTCCCCCACAGCTCCGAGGGGGAACTCTCCCGCAGCCGCGCGGCCCTGGTGAACGCCCGGCAGTTGGCGGCGCTGGCCCGGCAACTGGACCTGGGCTCCCATCTGCTTTTGGGCCGGGGGGAGGAAAGCCAGGCGGGCCGGGAAAAGCCGTCGTTGTTGGCCGACGCCCTGGAAGCGGTCCTGGCGGCCTGCTTCCTGGACGGGGGTCTGAAGGCCGCGCAAAAGGTCGTCCGGAACTGGTTCGGACCGCTGCTGGAAACCAAAGCCCGCCTCCCCTGGCAGGACTTTAAGACCGCGCTCCAGGAGTTCACCCAAGCCCGTTTTAAACTCTCCCCCGCCTACCACCTCCTGGAGGAAAGCGGCCCCAGCCACCACCGGCGCTTCCGGGTGGAAGTGCGGCTGGGCCCCGAACCCCTGGCCCAGGGCGAAGGCCCCAGCAAGAAGCAGGCGGCCCAAGCGGCCGCCCGGTTGGCCCTGGAAAGGCTGGAGGGGGAGGAGGGGGAGCCAGTAATAAGTAATAAGTAATAAGTGGTCAGTGGTCAGGTGTCAGTAATCAGTTTTTCCCTGACCCCTGACCCCTGACCCCTGGCCCCTGATCCCTACCTTTGCGCCTCCGACAGGGCGATGTGGTACGTCTCCACCTCCGTCAGCGCCGAAAACACTTCTATCACCCGGTCTTCCGTGGCTTCTTTGGCTGATTGGCTGTAGAAGGCCACGGCTCGCTGCTCCCGTTCGTGGGCCGCCGCGAAGTTGGCCTTGGGGTCCTTCAGGCAGGCCTTGTCATCGGGCTTGATCTCCGGTTTGGGCACCTTGAGGATCTTGCAGATAAGGGAGGCGTGCTCGGCCTCCGTTCGGGACAAGGCTTTAAACATGGCCTGGGAAAAAGCGTCCGGCGCGCAGTTGGACGCACACATATAAAACGCGGCGTTTTTCACCTCCAGGTCCAGGGCCTTTTCCAGGTTTTCCCGGGACTTGGCGCTGAGATTGGGGACCGTGTTCCGGTCCACGTATTCCTCCGCGGGCTGCATGTATCTTTCGGGTGCGCCGCAGAAGGGGCAGAAGCTGGGCGGCTCGCTGCCGAGATAGGGGTCGCCGCAGATGCGGCAACGGAAAAGTTTCAGTCCCATTTTTAATTCCTTTTTGTTTGAAGTGGTCCGTGATTAGTGTGGAAAGGTTAAAAGGGGAAAAGGGAAAACAGGAATCAACCCCGCAGTCTTATCCCTCTTCCCCTTTTTCCCTTTTCCCCTTTTGCCCCCTTAACTTAATCAACCTTCTCAAAAAACTTCTTCACCGCGTTGCATACCGGACATTTCTCCGGCGGCTCCCCCTCCACGGTATGGCCGCAGATGGAGCAGACGTACATCTCCACCATGGCTTTGTCCGCCAGGTTTTTCAGGGCCTTCTGGAAGAGGGCGGCGTGGGTCTTTTCCACTTCGTTAGCGAAGTTGAAGGTGCGTTCCGCCTCCTTGTCGCCCTCGGCTTGGGAGCCGGCGATCATCCGGGGATACATCTCCCGGAACTCACCAGTCTCACCGTCGATGGCCTCCTGGAGGTTTTCCGCGGTGGACCTGACGCCTTTCAAGACCTTGAGATGGTTATGGGCGTGGACCGTCTCCGCGGCGGCTGCGGCCCTGAAGAGCCGGGCGATCTGGGCGTAGCCCTCTTCTTCCGCTTTTTTGGCAAAGGCCAGATAACGCCGGTTGGCCTGGGATTCCCCGGCAAAAGCTTCTTTGAGATCTTCCGCTGTCTTTCCCATATGCTTCTCCTTTCTTAAGTCGGCTATTGATTTCCTTCAGTCAGTTTCATCGGCACGCCGCAGCAGACCAAAGCGCCGCCGCCGGCTTCCAAGACCTTCACTTTGTTGCCGCAAATCTTGCAGACATAAGTCTGCCCTACTGCTGTAGCCATTTATTCCTCCAGGTGCATCGGGTTTTCCTGACAGCGGCGGCATAGGCCCCAGACCGTCAGGCGCTGTTGTTCCGGCAGAAAGCCTTTCAGCGTCTCCGGAGATAACGAAGTCAGCGGCGGAGGCTGCCAGTCCAGATCGATGATGCGGTGGCAGCTCCGGCAGATGAGGTGGGCATGATCCTGGATGACTCGATCGTAGCGGGCCACTTCGTGGAGAGGATTGACCTTGATGGCCAGGCCTTTTTGACAGAAGACCTCCAGGGTTTTATACACCGTGTTGAAGGAAATGGCGGGAAGGCGCCGCCGCACCTCCTGATAGATCGTCTCCGCGTTGGGATGATCAGTGAGGGTGTCGAGCGCGGCCAACACCGCCAGGCGCTGGGGAGTCACGGCGATCCGCCGGTCCCGCAATTTTTCCATGAGATTTTCCATGAACAACTATCAGATAATAATGATTACTGAGCTGTCAAGAGCGGCAATTAAAGAAAAATAAAAAAAAACGCCCATCAAGGCCGATGGGCGGAGAAGAAAGCCGGGCTTAAAAGCCGGGTCAATTAATAGAAATAGGTCAGGCCCGCATGGAAAAAGTTGACGTTAAACGCGGGGTTTTCATCATAGAGTCCGGCGTTGGAAGAGTGGCGGAAACGATAGGCCATGGTGAGGCCCAGTTGGGGCATCAAGGCAATATCAATGCCCCCTCCCACCTGGGGGGTAAAATTGAAGGCATGGGCGATGGCCGGGCTGTCAAAGCTCTCGGTGATCATGCCCGCGCCGCCTTCGATAAAAATCGAGGCCGCGGTCCCCAAGGGCAATCTCAGCTTCAGCATAGGCGTGAAACCCAGCTCGAAGCCGGTGTTCTCGGCGTTGGCGACGCTGAAGATGCCCTCCACCACAAAGGAGAGACCCAGCCCCCATCTTTGTCCAGGCTTGATGAGAAAAATGCCCCAATGGGGCAAGAGGCTGTAGAGGCGAACGTCGGCGCCTTTGGTGTTTTTGCCGTAGCCGAAACGGAGCCCCAACTCCCGGT
>DYJG01000221.1 GCA_020723225.1 Desulfobacca acetoxidans
GTCCAGGAGGTCCAGGGCCCGGGCGGTGCGCAGCTTGGGCGGCACTCCCCTGGCCTTCAACGCCACTTCCACGTTTTCCTGCACCGTGAGCCAGGGAAAGAGGGCGAAGGTCTGGAAGACGATGGTGGCGTGGGGATTGACTCCGGTCAGCGGCCGGGCCCGGTATAGCACCTGCCCGGTGGTGGGAGATTGCAGGCCGGCGATGAGGCGCAGCAGGGTGGTCTTGCCGCAGCCGGTGGGGCCTAAAAGGGCAAGAAACTCCCCATCGTTCATGGTCAGGTGAAAGTCCTTGATGGCGGTGAAGCTTTGCTCTCCGCTGCTGTAAACCTGGCTGATATTGCGCAGCTCCAGCAAGTAACCGTTGTCAGGCATGGCTCAGCCCATCCGATAACGTTCTTCCGCCAATCGGTAGAGACGGCGCCACAACAGGCGGTTGGTGGTGGACACCGTGAGGATAAGGGCCAGGGTCGCGGCCAGCAGCAAGGGATAATCCCCGGCCGCGGTGGCCTGGGAAATAATGGCCCCGACCCCGGTGGTGTGCATGATTTTGCCGCCGAATTGGGTATACTCCGCCACGATGCTGGCGTTCCAGGCCCCGCCGGTGGCGGTGATGGCCCCGGTGATCACAAAGGGGAAGATGGCCGGCAGAACCAGGGTGCGCCAGCGTTCCCACCTGCCCAATTGTAACAGGTTGGTGGTGTATTTTAAATCCTGGGGGATGGCGCTGGCCCCGGCAATGATATTGAACAGCAGGTACCATTGGGTGCCCAGGAGCATCAGGAGGATCGCGGCCAGGTTGAGGCCCCCGGGGAGCCCCAGCACTATCAGCACCAATGCCGGGAAAAGGGCAGTGGCGGGCACCGACGCGGTGACCTGCACCAGGGGCTGGAGCCAGTTGGCCAGCCGGGGGTTGGTGCCGATGGCCACTCCCACGGGAATGGTCCAGGCCAGGGCGATGAGCAGGGCAATGAAGACCCGGATGAAGGTGGCCAGAAGACCGATGACAATAGCCCGCCACTGCTCCAGCGGCAATCCCAGCAGCATCTGTCCGCCGCGATACCCCTCATACAACAGAAATAGAATAACTATTGTGCCCAGGACGTACCATAACCAATGAGGCCGGCTTTTCCCGGGGCGATCCGGACCGACGCCCGGGAAAAGACGCGTCAGCCGTTCATCCAGGCGCTGCCAGGGAGAGGAGATGAGATGCTGGCTGCAGAAGGTAAAAACCCGGGAACTGCGCAGGGCATCATAAAACCAGGAAGTGGGCGGGTTCTCGCTCTCCACCAATTGGAGTTTGAAACGGTCAGACCAGGCCAGCAAAGGGCGCCAGATGAACTGGTCCAGGGCCACGATGGTGAGGATCAGGGCCCCCAGCCCCCAGGCCAGGGCCGTAATATTCCCACGGCTCGCGGCTTCCTGGAGATAGGCCCCCAGTCCCGGCAGCCGAAAGTTTCGTTCTCCTGCCGCGAAAATCTCCGCGGCCATGAGAAAGAACCACCCTCCGGCCCAACTGGCCACGCTGTTCCAGATGAGGGTGATGGCGGCAAAGGGGAGTTCCAGGGTTTTGAAGCGGAGCCAGGAATTGAAGCCCAAAACGATGCTGATCCGCTGCAGGTCCCGGGGGATGGTGGTGAGGGATTGATACCACGCAAACGTCAGATTCCATACCTGGCTGGTAAAAATGAGAATAATGGAAGACAATTCCAGGGCCAGGCGCAGGGGCAGGACCGCCACCAGGCTGAGCAGCACCACCGGCAGAAAGGACAGGATCGGCACACTTTGCAGGATGTCCAGCAGCGGCAGCAGAATCTTCTCGGCCAGGCGATGGTTGGCGGCCAGGGAACCGTACACCAAGGAAAAGAGAAGGGACAGCACATAGGCCGCGGCCATCCGGCGCAGGGAGAGGGTGACGTAATACGGCAAGACTCCGGGGGATAAGTCGATCTCCGGCCCCTGAATGACCGCGGGCGCGCCCAGCCCCAGGCGGATGCCCAGATAAATGAGCACCGCCAGGCCGAAAAGCACCACCGCGTCGCCCCAGGCGAAGCGGCGCCAGCCCGGCAGCTCGATCTTAAAGATCCGGAGCAGGGGATTCATGACTTGAATATCGTAGCATAAATTTTCCGGAATAATTAATTTTGGGAGATTTATGATATATTTTAACAATTCCTTCGGTTGAGGTGAGCGTTGCAGAAATTACGGGCCTTATTGGCCTTAGAAGACGGTTTGGTGCTTAAGGGGCGGTCCTTCACCGGCCCGGGCGAATGCGCCGGGGAGGTGGTCTTCAACACCGCCATGACCGGCTACCAGGAGATTCTCACCGATCCCTCCTACAAGGGGCAGATCGTCACCATGACCTATCCCCTGATGGGGAACTACGGGGTCAACCCCGAGGACCTTGAGTCCCGGGGCGTCCAGGTGGAGGGTTTTATCGTCAAGGAATACCACCCCTATCCTTCCAACTGGCGTTCTCAAGGCAACCTGGCCGATTACCTCAAGTCCGGCGGCAAGCTGGGGGTGGAGGGCCTGGACACCCGGGCCATCACCAAGCGGCTCCGGGAAGTGGGGGCCATGCGGGGGATTGTCTCCACCGAGGACCTGGACCCCGAACGCCTGGTGCGCCGGGTGCGGGAGGAAGTCCCGGACATGAACGGCATGGACCTGGTGCCCCTGGTCACCTGCAAGGCCCCGTACTGGTGGGAGGAAGGGGTGGCCCCGGAGGCCCCGGATTATTGCGCAGTCCCCCCCACAAAGACACAAATTTGTGGTGCAGGCGTCCCGCCTGCACTCCACAAGCCTGGCGAAGACCTGGAAGACCTCTGGAAACAGCGCACCGGCAAAAAAGTGGTCCTCTACGACTACGGGGTCAAATTCAACATCATCCGCAGCCTGAAAGAGCGGGGCCTCCAGGTCCTGGTGGTGCCCGCGGCCACCCCGGCCGCGGACATCTTGAAGCTCAACCCCGACGGCATCTTACTAAGCAACGGCCCCGGGGACCCGGCCGCGGTCACCTACGCCATCGACAACGTGCGCCAGTGCCTGGGCGCCGCGCCCCTGTTCGGCATCTGTTTGGGGCATCAACTCATGGGCCTGGCCCTGGGAGGCCGCACCTTCAAACTCAAGTTCGGGCACCGGGGGGCCAACCAGCCCGTGAAAAACCTGCTTTCCGGCCGGGTGGAGATCACCTCCCAGAACCACGGCTTCGCGGTGGACCTGGAGTCCATCCCCGACCCGGCGGTGGAGCTGACCCATTTCAATTTGAACGACAACACCCTGGAGGGCTTGCGCCACCCGGGGCTTAAGGCCTTCTCCGTGCAGTACCACCCCGAGGCCTCGCCGGGGCCGCATGATGCGGATTATCTGTTTGATGAGTTTTTAAGGACGGTGATGGGGGATTGAGGCGGTTGGACAAAACCGAACTCCTCAAGCTCGGCCTCCTGGGCGCTTGCGGCGGGCTCTTAAGCGGCCTGTTGGGGCTGAGCGGCGGGGTGGTGCTGGTGCCCGCCCTGGTCCTGATCCTGGGCTGGAACCAAAAGCTGGCCCAGGGCACGGCCCTGGCCGTGAGCCTCCCCCCGGTGGGCATCCTGGCGGTGGCGGATTATTATGTGGGGGGCCACGTCAGACTGGACGCAGCCTTGATCATGGCCGTGGGGGTCTTTCTGGGCTGTTACGCGGGCGGGCGGTTGGTGCAGCATTTGCCGGCCCACCGCCTGCGCCAGGGATTCGGAGTCTTGCTGCTGATTGTCGGCCTGAAGATGGCCTTTAAATTATAAAACCATTCTTGGGAGCGGTGCCGATGGAACTGTTTCCCTTCTTCCTCTTGGCGTTGCTGGTGGGGACCATCGGCGGCTTGATGGGCATCGGCGGCGCGGTTATCCTCATTCCCGTCCTCATCTTTGGCTTCGGCTGGCCGGAAAAACTGGCCCAGGGCACCACCCTGGCCATGATGCTGCCGCCGGTGGGCCTCTTGGCGGTCTGGCAGTATCATAAAGCCGGGCACGTGAGAATCCTGCCCGCAGTGGTCGCGGCCCTCTGTTTCATCCCCGCGGCCGAAATCGGCGCCAAGCTGGCCGATGTCCTGCCCGCCCAAGACTTAGCCGGGGGTTTCGGAATCTTTGCCATTATCCTGGGAGCAAAGTTTATCTTGCAGAAACCCGTGGCCCCCGCCGAAGCGGTAAAGCTACCCCCGGAGGAAGTATGAAGCGGTGTTTTACCCTGATACCGCTCGTCGCCATTGTGGGCCTTCTCCTCTGGGCCGGAAATTTCTACTGGCAGCACCTGCGCGGCCTCGGCCCGGCGATTAAAGGCCCGCCCCAGGACATCGCCCGGCTGCTGGCGCCGGAGGCCGACGGCGCAGATAAATCTCCCCAGAAGGTCCCTTTCCCTTTAAAACTTCCCCCCGGCTTTGCCATCTCCATCTTCGCCAAGGGCCTGGGCAGCCCCCGGGTGCTGGTAAATGACCCCGGCGGCACGCTCCTCGCCAGTATCCCGGGCCAGGGCCGGGTGGTGGCCCTGCCGGATAAGAATCAAGACGGTGTGGCGGATGCCGTGATCAACGTGGCCCAGGGGCTGAATCGGCCCCACGGGATGGTGTTCCGGCAGGAGGGCGGGAAAGGTAAGCTCTACATCGCCGAAGTGGAGCAGCTCGCGGTTTACGACTACGACGAGCAAAATTTTAAGGCCGCCAACAAGAAGAAAATCCTGGACCTCCCCTCCGGCGGCCGCCACTGGACCAGGACCATGGTCTTCCTGCCGCCGCCGGATAACCGGCTGCTCATCTCCGTGGGCTCCTCCTGCGACACCTGCGTGGAGAAGGACTGGCGCTACGCCAAGGTCCTGGCGGCCAATGCCGACGGCAGCAATTTTAAAGTCTTTGCCTCGGGCTTGCGCAATGCGGTCTTCATGGCCCTGCACCCCCTGACCCAACAGGTCTGGGTCACGGAGATGGGCCGGGATTTCCTGGGGGACGATCTGCCCCCGGATGAAATCAATATTTTGCAGGAAGGGAAGGACTACGGCTGGCCTTATTGCTACGGTAAGCGGATTCATGATGACAAATTCGACCCCAAGGGTGCGAAAAAGGATTTCTGCCGGCAGACCATCCCCTCCCACATCGACCTCCAGGCCCACTCCGCGCCCCTGGGTCTGGCCTTCTTCCCGGAGACCGGCTGGCCGCAGGAATACCGCCACAACCTCCTGGTGGCCTTCCACGGCTCCTGGAACCGCAGCGTGCCCACGGGCTACAAAGTGGTGCGGATCAAGCTGGATGAGAAGGGGAACTATTTAGGGACAGAAGACTTCATCACCGGCTGGCTCACCGGGCAAGGGGCCTTGGGAAGGCCGGTGGATATGGTGATCAAGGATAACGGGGAGATTTATATCTCGGATGATAAGGCA
>DYJG01000222.1 GCA_020723225.1 Desulfobacca acetoxidans
GCAGAGAGCGCAGAGATTAATAATGCGCAATTATTTATGCCGCCATGTATAGCTCCGGTAATCCGCATTGATGCGGATATAATCCTCAGTGTAGCCGCAGGTGTGTAGGGTGCGTCTTACTCACCTTCACTTTGCCAACGTATCTAAATCAACTCCGGTAATCCGCGTTAATGCGGATATAGTCCTCGGTGTAGTCGCAGGTATCGTAGTAGTCCGCGTGGTCCCCGGCATTCAGGTTGATGTTCAGGTTAAAATCCCCTGACTTGAGGACCTGCTGGGCCTTCGCTTCCGCGGCCGGACCCAGGCCCAAACCTGCCTTAACCACCATCTCTGTCCCGAAGGCGATGTCCACCCGCTCCGGGTCGAATTTCGCGGCGGAGCGCCCCAACGCGGCCATGATGCGGCCCCAATTAACGTCCTCCCCGGCTATGGCCGTCTTTACCAAAGGCGACAGGGCCACGGTCATAGCCGCGTTCCGGGCTTCTCTGGGGCTGCCTGCGCCCCGGACCAGCACCCGGAAGATATGCCGGGCTCCTTCGCCGTCGGCCACCACCTGCCGGGCCAGATCGCCCATCACCTGGTTCAGAGCCTCGCCCAGGGCGGCCATTCCAGGGCCTTCTTCCTTAATTTCGGGATTTCCCGCCTTGCCACTGGCCAGCACCAAAATGGTGTCATTGGTGGAGGTGTCCCCGTCCACGGTGATGCGGTTGAAGCTCACGGGCAGGGCGGCGCGTAGCAAGGTTTTTAACACCTGGGGCGCCGCGGCCGCGTCGGTAAAGATAAAGACCAACAGCGTCGCCATATCCGGGTGAATCATACCCGCGCCCTTGGCCATCCCCGCCAGGGTGAATTCCTTGCCGGCAATTTTTCCTTTAAAAGACGCGGTCTTGGGCCGGGTGTCCGTGGTCATGATGGCCCGGGCCACCTCCGGCAGGCCTTCCGGCTTGAGACCGGCTACCAAATCGGGCAGTGCGGCCTGGATTTTATTAACCGGCAGGGGCAGACCGATGACCCCGGTGGACGCGGGCAAAACCAGCCCCGGAGAAATCTTCAGGAGTTCCCCGGCCCTGGCGGTGGTCTCCCGGGCCGCTTCCAGGCCCTTATTCCCGGTGCAGGCGTTGGCGTTCCCTGCGTTCACCAAAATGGCCTGGGCCTTCCCCGACCGCAGCCGCTTTTTGGTGATCAGTACCGGCGCAGCCTTCACCCGGTTGGTGGTATAGACCCCCGCGGCTGCGACCGGCTCGTCCGCGGCCATCAGCGCCAGGTCCCACACCCCGGCCTTCTTGATCCCGGCCATGGCCGCGGCGAATTTAAATCCCGGAATGATCATGTCAGCCTCTTAAAAAGATAAACTTTACCGCAGAGACGCAGAGAGCGCAGAGAAAATACAGTAAAATATTTATTCCCTTGGCGGCTTAGCCGCCAAGGGAAAAAATTATATCCCTCTGTGATTCTCTGCGTCCTCTGCGTCTCTTCGGTTAAATCTTTTCACTTCCCATGGCACTTCTTAAACTTCTTCCCGCTGCCGCAGGGGCACGGGTCGTTTCTGCCCACTTTTTTCTGTTGCCGCTCCTGGGGCTGCTGGGCGGCGCTGCCGTCGCCATGGCTGAAGGACAGACGCTGGGCCTTGCGTTGTTCCTGTTCCACCTGGGTTTCCTGGTGGGCCCGCACCTGGAGGTGAAAGATGGCGCCCACGCTGTCCGCCTTGATGCGGTGGATCAGGTCCATGAACGCGTCGTAGCCCTCCCGCTGGTATTCCCGCAAGGGGTCCTGCTGGGCGTAGCCCCGAAGGTTGATGCCGTCCCGGAGGTGGTCCATGGAAAGCAGGTGTTCCTTCCAGTGGTTGTCCACCACCTGGAGCATCATCATCTGCTGCAGATGGGCGAAGAACTCCGGCCCGATCTCCTGCTCCTTGGCCTCGAAACGCTGCTTTACACGTTCCGTCAGGACTTCCTGCAAGTCACCGTCCATCTCCTCTTTCAAGGGGACCCGGAAACCGAACTGGCGGTAGAACGCGTCCTCCAGGCCCTTCAGGTCCTACTCCTCCGACATCTGTTGGTCGGTATACTCCGCCACCAGGTCTTCCACCAGTTCCTCGGCCATCTCCAGGAGATCCTCCCGGAGATTCTCCCCGCCCAGGATCTGGCGGCGTTGGGCGTAGATCACCTCCCGCTGCTTGTTCATGACGTTGTCGTATTCCAGGAGGTGTTTGCGAATCTCGAAGTTGTGGCCTTCCACCCGCTTTTGGGCTTTCTCGATGGCGTTGGAGACCATCCGGTGCTCGATGGGCTGGCCGTCATCCATCCCCAAACGCCCCATAATGCCTTTGATGCGGTCGGAGCCGAAGATGCGCAGCAGGTCGTCTTCCAGCGACATGTAAAACCGGGAAGTGCCGGGATCGCCCTGGCGCCCGGACCGGCCCCGGAGCTGGTTGTCGATGCGCCGTGACTCGTGGCGTTCGGTGCCCAGGATGTGGAGCCCGCCCCGGTCCACCACCCCGTCGCCCAGAACGATGTCCGTGCCCCGCCCGGCCATGTTGGTGGCAATGGTCAGCATGCCCATCTGCCCGGCCTTGGCCACGATTTCCGCTTCCTTTTCGTGGTGCTTGGCGTTCAGGACTTCGTGCTTCAGGCCTTCCCGCTTCAGGAGGCGGCTTAGCAGCTCGGAGGTCTCGATGTTGGTGGTGCCCACCAGCACCGGTTGGCCCTTTTCGTGGCAGTCCTTGATCTCCTCCACCACCGCCTGGTATTTCTCGTTCTTGGTCTTGTAAATGACGTCCGGATGATCATCCCGGATCATCTTCCGGTGGGTGGGGATGACCATCACTTCCAGGTTGTAGATCTTCTTGAATTCCTCCGCTTCCGTGTCCGCGGTGCCGGTCATGCCCGCGAGTTTATTGTACATGCGGAAATAATTCTGGAAGGTGATGGTGGCCAGGGTCTGGTTCTCGTTTTCGATCTTCACCCCTTCCTTGGCTTCCAAGGCCTGGTGCAGACCATCGGAGTAACGCCGTCCGGGCATGAGGCGGCCGGTGAATTCATCAACAATGATTACCTGGCCCTCTTTGACGATGTAATCCACGTCCCTTTTAAAAATATTCTGGGCCTTCAGGGCCGCCTGCAAATGGTGCAGGACCTCGATGTTCCGGGGATCATATAAGTTGTCCAGGTTCAGCAGCTTCTCGGCGTGGGCCACGCCGTCTTCGGTGACCAGCACCGAACGGGCCTTCTCGTCGATGGTGTAATCCTGCTCCCTTTTGAGCTGGTTGGCCGTCCGGTTGAGGATGTAGTAAAGCTGGGTGGATTCCTCCGCAGGCCCGGAGATGATCAGAGGCGTCCGGGCCTCGTCGATGAGGATGGAGTCCACTTCGTCGACGATGGCGTAATTGAAGCCCCGCTGCACCATGTCCTCCAAAGAGAACTTCATGTTGTCCCGGAGGTAGTCGAACCCGAACTCGTTGTTGGTGCCGTAGGTGATGTCCGCGGCATACGCCCGGCGGCGCTGGTCGTCGTCCAGGCCGTGGAGGATGGTGTCCACGGTGAGGCCCAGGAACTGGAAGACGCCTCCCATCCACTTGGTGTCCCGGCGGGCCAGGTAGTCGTTGACGGTGACGATGTGCACCCCGTCCCCGCTAAGCGCATTGAGATACGCGGGCATGACCGCCACCAGGGTTTTGCCTTCACCGGTCTTCATTTCCGCAATCTTGCCTTCGTGCAGGACGATGCCGCCGATGACCTGGACGTCGAAGGGCCGCATCCCCAGGACCCGGGCCGAGGCCTCCCGGGCCACGGCAAAGGCCTCGGGGAGCAAATCGTCCAACTCCTCGCCCTGCTCCAGGCGTTCCTTAAACCTCGGGGTATATTGCTGCAACTCGGCGTCGGAAAGCTCCCGCAGATGGGGCTCGAAGGAAGAGACCCGGTCGACCAAAGGCGCCAGGCGCTTCAACTCCCGCTCGTTTTTGCTGCCGAAAATCTTTTTCAGAATTAATTCAATCATTTATTTTTAGCCAGATAAAAACCCGATAAAGCTAGGGCTTCACCGGGAAATCAAGGTCCTTATGCAATTTAGATAATTATATCATAATACCCGGATAAAAAGGTTTCTCGCAGAGGCGCAGAGGCCGCAGAGAATGCTAAGCGCGGTTAATTAAAGTCGTTCAGTATAATTCTATGTCTGCTTTTAAATAAGGGCAAGGGAATAACCTCAATTTTCTCCTCCTAAAAAGCTTAAGTCATTAACAAATTACTAAAAAATCCTTCAGGGCCTAGGCCCTCAATTCCAAAATCATGGGAATCTCATTGCATTTATCCGGAAACTTGAGGCAGTCCTTGCATTCGCTCCAGATGATCTTGGGCAGATCGTCGTTGGGGACGATGCGGAAGCCCAGGCGCTCGAAGAACTGGGGCCGGGTGGTGAGGGCAAAGACCTTTGTTAACCCGATGGCTTCGGCTTCTTCCACACATTTTTTCACCATGCGGGAGCCGATGCCCGTTTTCTGAAACTCGGGCAAGACCGCCACCGAGCGGATCTCGCCCAAGTCTTCCCAATAGACGTGGAGTGCGGCCACGCCGATGATGGGGCCCTGGTCCTGGCGATAGACAAAATATTCCCGCACCTGGCTATAGAGGTCGGCCATGGTCCGAGGCAGGACGTCTTTGTCCGCGAACTCATGGAGCATCCGCCAGATTTCCGGAACTTCCCTGATTAAAGCCTTGCGAATCATAATCCCCTTTTAAGGCTCCCTTGACATGAGGGGACCCTTAAGTGACAATTATAACATACTTTCTCAGGAGAACTAGATGGCAATAATTGCTCAGGATCAATATGTGGAACTGGAATACCGGCTGCGGTTGGACAGCGGCGAGTGGGTCCGGGGTTCGGACGATGCCCCGGCTACTCTTACCTTCGTGGCCGGCTGGAACGAACTTCTCCCGGCGTTGGAACGGCGGCTCTGGGGGCTTCAAGAAGGGGATGCAGTGGAGTTCGTGATCCCCGCGGCCGAGGCCTTCGGCCTTTATGATCCGGAAAACGTCCAGGAATGGAGCCGCAAGGTCTTTCCCGGGGATATGGAGCTGAAGCCGGGGCAGCAGGTCCTTCCCGCGCATCTCCCCATTCCCCCGGAATACCCCCTGAGGATAAAGGAAGTTAGGGAAGATAAGGTAATTTTAGACCTCAATCACCCTTTTTGCGGCCATGACCTGCATTACGCAGTGCGGGTGACAGCCTTGCGGCCTGCGACCCCGGAGGAAATAGAGCCCCTGAAGCATTGCAAGTCATGTGCTGAGGAGATGACCTGCGGGACTTGAAAACAGCCTCACGCAAAGACGCCAAGCCGCAAAGACGCTAAAAAAGATCGGCGTGCATCGGCGTTTATCCGCGGTTAAATATTTACCGCC
>DYJG01000223.1 GCA_020723225.1 Desulfobacca acetoxidans
GCTTCCAAGTCATAATAATTTCTGGCACTGGAATAAAGCCAATCTTCAGCTTTTTCCACCAACCCAATTCTAACCGGATTTTCATGAATATATTCAATTTTTTGTTGAAGCATCTCTTCTGACGTGATTAACTTCGGGTGAAAACCTTCCTGCCAGACTTGAAAATCGCTATTGGTTTTATGTTTTAATCTGTAAAACTTGAATTGATTTAGAAGCCATAATTTCTTTTCTTTTTGTGCCAAATTTATGATTCCTCTTGCAGTATGACGTTTAAAATCCTTAATTATATTTGAAAGGTTTTCGCCGGAGACTAAAAGATGCAAGTGATTATCGAGAATTACATATGCGAAAATCTTTAACCCTTTATTGCTACGACAAAAGTTCAAGGAATCTATGAGGATTTCAATATAGGCCTTTCTAGTAAATACCGGTATCCCATGAACAATAGTCGACGTAATGAAATAGAGCTGACCGTCTTCATTAATTTTATACCGGGTTCTCATCCGATCGACTTACGAAGCAAAGCTTCGGGGCCAAGTGCGTTCCCAAGCACAGCTTGGGAACGAGGTTAATACTCTTGCGCCTTTGCGCCTTGGCGTCTTTGCGTGAGAACAAATTTAATTTCGGCCTGCCGGCGGATACCCGCTCCAGCGCCTGAGCAGTCCCTCGTCCACTTGTACCTCAATCGGGGCCTTCTCCGCAATGGGAATTTTGACCGGGGCCTCGCCGTTCAAGACCCGCCGGGCCAAAGCCCCGGCTTCCTCACCCAGCTTCCGGTAATCCAGGGCGACCCACAGGACCGCGCCCTGGCGCCATTCCGGATGGCCGCTCACCACCATCGCCTTCTCTTGCTTCCCCCAATCCAGGAGCAAGGGGGCGTAACGGCCCGCGCTGGGCGCGGGGGGCAGATAGATCACCCTGGCTCCCTGCTCCCGCAACCGCTCCAGGCCCTTACGGTCCGCGCCCGCGTCGCCGGAGGCCGCGATAACTGGTGTTATTCCATGTCGGGGAGCTTCTTTCAGGAAGCGGTCCTTCAATTCCACCGCCACCCCGTCATTGGGGTCGTAAAGGAGGCCCCAGGGCCTGGGGCCCAGAAGTGCTGTTCCCTGCTTCAGGGCCGCGTCCACCGGCGCCGGGGAGAAAATGCCGGTGATGTTCTCCTGGTGAATTTCCGGGTGCTCCGGGTCATGTGCGGCCCCGGTGAAGTAGGGATTGGCCACCAACGCGAAGACCACGGGCACGGCCTTTTCCACCGGCGCCACCTTCAGCAGGGCCGGGGTACCCAGCACCACCAGCATCCTCTGGCGGCGCTCCCGCACCCGGCGCAGTTCCTCTTCGCCTTGACGCCCCAACTCCGGGACGCAGACCACTTCCAGCTTCCCCCGGCCCAAGGCCGTTTCCACCCCGGCAATAGCCTGGCGCATCCGGGGGGAATCCGGGGAACAGAAGACCGTAATGCCTCCCTCGGCCCCGCAGCCTAAAAAAGCCGGAAGCAGCAGCAACCAGAGGGTCAGTCCCCATTGTTGGCAACGCATGAGTGATTATGAGGAGAATTGTTCAAGGTTCAAGGTTCAAAGTTCAAGGTTCAAGGTTAAAAACTAAAATCTCCTGGCTAGACGCCCCTAACTTTGAACTTTGAACTTTGAACTTTAATGGATAAGTTTGCCGATCCGCTGCCAGCGCACGTGGAAGGCGTCCGCATCCCAGGTGAACTCGGTGGCCATCCCCTTGAGGGCCGTCCAGAAGGCCAGAAAGAGAGGTTCGTTTTCCGCTCCGCCCCAGGAAAAATAAATGATCACCGCCTTGCCCCGCAGGGCATCCATGGGCACGAAGCCCCAGAACCGGCCGTCATAGCTCTGGTCCCGGTTGTCTCCCATAAAAAAGTAGGAGTCTTTCGGCACCACCACCGGCCCGAAGTTGTCCCGGGTGGATTGATTGAAGGGAATGACCGTGTTATCGGCAAAGCGGACCTGGGGCACCGTAAAGAGCTCGCCGTTGACGTAGACCTTTTTATTGATGATCTGCACCCGATCTCCCGGGAGGCCGATAACCCGCTTGATATAGTCCTTGGAAGGGTCCTGGGGAAAGATAAAAACCGCCACGTCTCCCCGCTGGGGACTCCAGGTGGAAATCAGCACCTTGTTGGAGAAGGGATTGCGGATGCCGTAGCTGAATTTGTTCACCAACAGGTAATCCCCCACCAGCAGCGTGGGGATCATGGAGCCGGAGGGAATGGAGAAGGCCTGGACCACCAGGGCCCTGATCACCAGCGCCAAAATCAAGGCGATGAAGAGGGCCTCGCCGTATTCCCTGATAAAGGATTTTTGGGGAGCAGCGCCGCCCCCGTTTTTTTCTTGGTTATTCTGAGCCATTACGGCCATATTTTCACGCCTTGATCTTTAATTAACCCGGGTAGTTCCAAGTTCCAGGTTCCAAGTTCCAAGTTAATGAAAGCCCATCAGGAACTTTTAAAAAACAAAAAACAGAAAACAGAAAACAGGAAAGCGCCCTTAATCCATGGGCGAGAACTGGTCCTTGGCGGCCCCGCAGATGGGGCAGACCCAATCCGCCGGCAGGCTCTCGAAGGAAGTGCCGGGAGGAATATTATTCTCCGGATCCCCCACCTCGGGATCGTAAACATAACCGCAGATATTGCATTGATATTTCTTCATGGCCGTTCTCCTTTTTTCTCCTTCATCAGCTCGGCGATCATCCCCGGCGCGGCCGCGAAGGAATCCAGATAATAATCCGCGTTCAACTCCGGGTTGCGGTAGGCCACCAGGGGCACCCCGGCGTTTTTGGAAAATTCTTCATCCACCCGGGAGTCGCCGATATAGATGGCTTGCCAGGGTTCGAGGCCGAAATGTTCCAGGATGCGCCGGAAGGCCTCAGGGTCTGGTTTGGGGCGGCTTACGTCAATGGCCGAGACCACCAGGTCGAAGTGATCCGCCAGCCGGTGGTACTCCAGCACCGCCCGGGTGGTGGTGGAGCGGTTGGTGGCCAGGGCCCGGGCGAAAGTCGGGCGCAAAAACTCCAGGAACTCCCGTAAATGGGGTTCCTCCACCATCATGGGAATGAAGGGGTGGTAATCCAGGCTGCGTGCATATTGCCGCACCGCGTCCAGGTCGGGATAACCCTTAAACAGGTATTCCACGGACTCGAAGACCGTGTGCATATGCACAAAATCCACGGCCGCCGGGGTTAGGCGCGGCCGGTGGAAGTGATCCAGGATGGCGTTGTAGAAGGCAATATTGGCCTGGCGGGAGTCGAACAGCACCCCGTCGCAATCGAAGGCTACCAATTTCAGCAAATTATTAATCCCGGTACCGCGGCATGGTGAAGTGGTTGGAATCCGGGGTTCGGCATTAAGCCGTCACGGTTCTCAACAAACTTAAGTTACTGTCCGATCACGGTTTTGTCAATAAGGAATCCTGCCGGGAGGGTAGGGGGGCCGGCGGTAGGGAAGGCTGCCACCCTGTTTTACCTCACGCCAGGACGCCAGGGCGCAAAGACGCAAACATTATTTTAATTATCTCCGTTCATCGGCGTGCATCGGCGGTTAAATTTTTAACCGCCGATTAACGCAGATTAACGCCGATATGGAGGTTTGGGCAATCGTTGGAGGTTCAGGAGAGATGCCGCCGGATCTCCTCGGGGATACGTTTCAGGGGCAGCACCTTATTCACTGCGCCTTTTTTGATGGCCTCCTTGGGCATGCCGAAGACTACGCAGGAGGCCTCATCCTGGGCCATGGTATACGCTCCCTTTTCTTTCATGGCCAGCATACCGTCCGCGCCGTCGGCCCCCATGCCGGTGAGGATGACGCCGATAGCATTGGCGCCCGCGGTTTGGGCCGTAGAATTGAAGAGCACGTCCACGCTGGGGCGCTGATGGTGGACCAGGGGACCGTCCTTCACCTGCACGTAATAGCGGGCGCCGCTGCGGCGCAGCAGCATATGATAGGCCCCGGGCGCGATGAGGGCCCGGCCGGTCAAGACCGAATCCCCATCTTGGGCCTCCTTCACTTCCAGGGCGCACATGCCGTCGAGGCGGGCCGCAAACGCGGAAGTGAATTTCGGCGGCATATGCTGCACGATCACCAATCCCGGACAGTTGGAGGGCAGGCGCAGAAGGACCTCTTTGATGGCCTCCGTGCCCCCGGTGGATGCGCCGATGGCGATGATTTTCTGGGAAGTCTGGGTCAGGGGGGCGATGGTGTCGACGGGCGGCTCCGAATTTCTATCCGAATTGGTGCTTTTGAGGTACCGGATCTGGGCCGCGGCCCGAATCTTTTCCACCAGTTGCATGCCTAAGTCGCCCACGGTATAAGCGCTTCCCGGCTTGGCCAGGACTTCCACCGCGCCTAAATCCATGGCCTCCAGGGCCATCTGGCTGCCTTTGGGGGTCAGGGAGGAAACGATGATCACCGGCAGCGGGAAGTAATGCATCAACTTCTTCAAGAAGGTGAGGCCGTCCATGCGCGGCATTTCGATGTCCAGGGTCACCACATCAGGGCGGGATTGGACGATCTTGTCCCTGGCGATATAAGGGTCCGGCGCCACCCCCACCACTTCCAGGTCGGGCTCCCGGGAAATCAGGTCCGTAAAGATCTTACGGACAATGGCGGAGTCGTCCACCACCAGAACTTTGGTCTTACCCATGCTCAGCTAACCCTTTTCCACGAACAATTCCATGAGTTCGTCATCCACATCGAAACGCAGCCGGTTGGCCGGGGGTTTTTTGCTCCTATCCGCGTCCGTCAGCCACTGGGATTCAGGGGTTTGCAATTTCAAGGTCCCGGAGGCGTCCATCTTGCTTAAGAAAGCCCCGGCCATCATGTTGGTGGTTTCTTTGAGGATGTCCTCCATTTCCGCCTTGGATATTCCCGCTTCGTCGGTCCCCAGAAAATTGGCGGCCATTTTCCGGGCCAGACTCTGGGGCACCTGCAAGCCGATGCGAATGGATTGGGGACCGTTGATGGTCACCCAGGAGCGCAGAAACGGCCCCTTGGCGGGCACTACCTCGCCTTCTTCCAGGGTTTCCGGAAAGAGGTAGTACATGGTCTCCAATACTTCAAAAGTCACAGCTTTCAGTTTCGCTAGCATCCGGTGCTATGGCCTCCCCTAAGATACCGGTCAGTTTCTTCCTGATCGTTTCCGGGCGAAAAGGTTTCTGGATGTAATCCTGAACCCCGAGATTCAAGAAGGGGTTGATCACCTCCGGCCGGGATTCGGTGGTAATCAGCACCACGGGAATGTGGCGCCACATTTCGTGTTCCTTTAAGTTCCGCACCAGTGCTGCGCCGTCCATTTCCGGCATGTGGACGTCGGAAAGGATGATGTCCACCCAGTTTTGCTCCAGGATGC
>DYJG01000224.1 GCA_020723225.1 Desulfobacca acetoxidans
TGGGCAATCCCTTCCTCTTTTTCGGCACCATAGCCGCGTTCCTCGCCCACCTGGCTGCCATCTATCTGCCGGCATTGCAGTGGGTTTTTCGCATGGAGCCAATTATGCCCATGGAATGGTTGCGAATAGGGCTGATGTCTCTGACCGTGATCCTGGCAGTAGAAATCGACAAGTGGCTGAGGCGGAGACAGATTTTGGCTTCTATCCGCATAGTAAACCATGAGCCAAAAGCATTAGGGAAGATATGATCGACATTCGCACATCCCCTGGATCTGCAATAAAGGCAAGGCATCAGGGGCAGCCGTTGATTCTCTTTCTGGACTACGACGGCACTCTGGTGGAGATTGCGCCTTTGCCGGAGCTGGCCCGGCCCTCTCCGGAACTGCTGGAATTGCTGGGCGAGCTCGCGGCTCAGGAAGAAGTGAAGGTAATGGTGGTTTCCGGCCGCCCCTTGAGGGACTTACAAGAGCTGCTGCCTGTCCCAGGCCTGGACTTTCTGGGATCTCACGGCGGGGAGGCCTTCGTTTCCGGGCGCCCCTGCCTCTTGCAGACCGCAACTATAGACAGAGACGAACTCTTGCATTGGCGCAATCGGCTGGTGGCAAGGTTACAGCCCTTTCAAGGATGGTTGATTGAGGATAAACCCCTTGGTTTCGCAATTCACTACCGGCAGGTTCCCCCAGAACAGACTTATGAATTCATCGGAGCCTTAGGGAGATGGAAGGAGCAGTTGCGCCAGGCGGGACTTTTTCAGATCCTGGGAGGGAAAAAAGTCCAGGAAATACTCCCCCTGGGGGTCAGCAAAGGCACGGCCATCCAGGAGATATTGACATTGCTCCCCGGAACCACTAGTTTTTTCCCAGTATATGTGGGGGACGATGTAACCGACGAAAGCGCCTTCCAAATTCTGCGAGGCCAGGGTCTGACCATCAAAGTGGGTCACCCCGGCACTAAAACCGCTGCCTCCCACTTCCTTCCCGATCCCGAGGCAGTGCGGCATTTCCTGGCCCTTCTCGCCTCATCCTTGGAGGACTCTTAATGGCGAAGATATTGGATCAAGCGGCCGAAAATCCCTTCTGGTTCCATGAATGTTTCTTGATGTCCATGCCCCTGGGCAAAAAAGTGGCGAACCTGAAGGAACTGCTGGAAGGCTTGCGGGAGATAGACGAATCAGTGCTTTTCTATCATCTGATGCAATCCCGCCTGGCCCTGGGCCAACCCGCAGTGGAATATCCCAACGACTTCGCCCTGTGGGCGGCCAACGCCCTGCAGGATAGCAAGCTGGCGGAAAAACTCAGCTCTTTCGATCCCTTTGAATATCAGAACCTTGGTCTGGTGCGCCAAGCGGTGGTGGATATTCTTGAGGAATACCTCTGGGATCTGCCCTTCGTGCCCTGGGCCCGGCCCGGCTTTGAGTTTCACTTCTGCCAAGCCTCCGCCGTGGTCATGCATTCATTGATTTCAGCTCAAACCTTAAAGGAATTCTGTGCAGCCCTCAGCAAGGTGGGCCTAGATTCCATCTATTACCACTTCTTTGAGGCCCGCTGGCGTCTGGGGGAGCTGAAGAGCGATGATTTCTCTTATTGGATTGAGACCAACTTCGGGTTGCCGGAATTGGTCACGGCCATTCGGAACCTAGACATCTATTTTTACAGCCTGAAGGAATTGCGGGAAACCCTTCAGGGGTTAATCCATCAGCACCTGGGGGAACTCTGTGATCACCCTGGATGATTACGCACCAATCGTGGGAGAGGAAGTGGTAGGCCAGCTTCGCCGTCTGGCCGAACACCTGCAGGGCCGTCGTTTTGTCCACATCAACTCCACCTCGGTCGGCGGCGGGGTGGCGGAGATTCTCTCCTGGGCCGTGCCCTTGTTGAACCAATTGGGTCTGGAGACCAGGTGGGAGGTCATCTTGGGTGACCCTGCCTTTTTTGAGGTCACCAAGGCTTTCCACAACGGTCTGCAAGGGTTCAAAGTTCACCTGACCCCCGCCATGCTGGAGCATTACCGCCAGGTCAATAGAGAGAATGCCCGAAGGTTTTCCTGGGAGGCTGATGTGGTTCTGGTGCATGACCCGCAACCGGCCTGCTTGATCGAAGAGTTGCGGCCTCAAGCCGCTCACTGGGTCTGGCGCTGCCACGTGGACGTCTCCCGTCCCCAACTGGCGGTATGGCGGTTCTTGCGGGAGATCGTGAAGCAATACGATGCCTCGATCTTTTCCATGTCGCAGTTCGCCCAAAACCTGCCTCACCCGCAATATCTCATCCGTCCCTCCATTGATCCCTTGAGTGAGAAAAATCGGGATCTGACTGACAAAGAAATCACGGCGGTGCTGCACCACCTGGGGATAGAGAAAGACAAACCCCTGGTTCTGCAAATATCCCGGTTCGATTCCTTCAAGGACCCGGTAGGGGTGATTCAAGCCTTCCGCCTGGTGCGGCGCCATGCTCCCTGCAAACTGGTGCTGGCCGGAGGCGAAGCCACGGACGACCCTGAAGGCGCTGAGATTCTGGCCCAGGTTCAGGAGGCCGCCCAGGGCGAACCGGACATCCAGGTGCTGTTGCTGCCCCCTGAAGCGCAACACGAGGTCAACGCCCTGCAACGGGCCGCGGACGTCATCGTACAAAAGTCCACCCGGGAGGGCTTCGGCCTCACGGTCACCGAGGCCATGTGGAAGGGGAAACCGGTCATCGGCGGCGCGGTGGGGGGCATTGTCCTGCAACTGCGGGATTACCACACCGGCTTTCTGGTGCACTCCCCGGAAGGTTGCGCCTTCCGTATCCGCTACCTGCTGCACCGCCCGGAAATGGCACGCCGCATGGGCCAGACAGCCCGGGAGTTCGTCCGGACCCACTTTCTCATAACCCGCCATATCCGCGACTATCTTACTTTGATGATCCTGCTGGAGAATCCCGGCAATCGACTTATCGAACTGTAGGCATCCAAGGAGGTCGTGATGTTTTGGAACCAGGATAACTTAAAAAGACTAATCAAGGAGAGGCTGAACGACTTTCAAATCATCCTGGTGTCTAATCGGGAACCTTACATGCATATATACCGGGGCGGAGAGGTAAAGACCATTATGCCCGCCAGCGGTATGGCCATTGCCCTGGATTCCCTGATGCGGACTTGCGGCGGCACCTGGGTGGCCGCGGGCAGCGGCGAAGCCGATCGGGAAGCCGTCCACAGCGGAGACGCGCTCATGGTGCCGCCCCAGGATCCCAAGTACAAATTGCGCCGTTTGTGGCTGACCCGCCAGGAAGAGAGAGATTATTACTACGGATTCTCCAACGAGGCTTTGTGGCCTCTATGCCACGTGGCTTATACCCGGCCTCGCTTTGACTCAGGCCAGTGGGAGACGTACAAATCCGTCAACCGCAAGTTTGCCGAGGTGATCCTTTCCGAAGCAACCGATCCCCGGCGCACCATCGTTTTCATCCAGGACTACCATTTTGCCTTGTTGCCCCGGATGCTCAAAGAAGCGGAGCCCAATCTGGTGGTCTCACAATTCTGGCACATTCCCTGGCCCAACTACGAGATTTTCCGCATCTGCCCCTGGGGGGCGGAAATCCTGGATGGCCTCCTGGGAAATGACTTGCTGGGCTTCCATTTGCAATACCATTGCAACAATTTTTTCGACACCGTGGATCGCACCCTGGAAGCCCGGGTGGACCTGGAGAGATTTTCCATCTTTCGCCAAGAAAGAGAGACCCGGGTGCGGCCTTTCCCCATCAGCATCGACTTTGACCGCTTCGAGGCCTGGGCGAAAGCGCCCCAAACCGACCGGTGCCTGCAGGAACTGCGGCATCGCCTTAACCTGAGCGGCCTAAAGGTAGGTCTGGGAGTGGATCGTCTCGACTACACCAAAGGAATTCCGGAGCGCCTGGAAGCCCTAAACATCTTTTTCCGCAAATACCCCCAATACCAGCAGCGCTTTACTTTCATTCAACTGGGGCCCCAATCCCGCCTTCATATCCCCAGCTATAAGCAGCTCAACGCCCAGGTGGATTCCTGGCAGGAGGAAATCAATTCCCAATATGCCCAGGGACGTTGGAAGCCGGTGATCGTCTTGAAGGGACATTATTCCCAAGAGGAGGTAGTGGCTTTCTACCGCCTGGCGGACGTCATGGTCATCAATTCCCTCCATGACGGGATGAATTTAGTGGCAAAAGAATACGTTGCCAGCAGGGTAGAAGGCGAAGGCGCTTTGCTCCTAAGCCCATTCACCGGATCATCCCGGGAATTGACCGGAGCTTATACCATCAACCCATATAATCCCGAAGAGATTGCCGATGCTATATTCCAGGCCCTGGAAAACCCGCCCGAGCTAAATGCAGCGCGGCTGGCCGCAATGCGCTCCTGGGTCCAGGAGCATAACATTTTTCAATGGTCCGCGAATTTTCTTCAAGCCCTGATTCACCTTCCCAAAGAAGACTGACAGGCCAAGATCTTTTGGCAAGTAATAGATGAGGCAAGTTTTTATCATGCATCAAAGAGCGGGGGGGCACCTTTGAAAACTGTAGCGTATTTTTCCATGGAGATAGGTTTAGAGCCAGGTATTCCCACCTATAGTGGCGGATTGGGCATCCTGGCCGGAGACACCTTCCGCTACCCGGGTGAAATTAAAGGTTTCCCTAGTGGGCGCAACCCGTTTGCATTCCCAGGCAGGTTCGGGGAAAGCCTGGCGCTAACTTGAGGCAACCATGGAGTGACTGGGAGAGCAGAATCTGCTCGCCGACCTAATCTCAGGGCTTGGGGGAAGGGAAGTGTAGAAGGTTAAGTTCTTGAAATAATTTGGCGTCCCCAACCTGATTTGAACCGGTGTTGCCGGCGTGAAAGGCCTTTCTTAAAAATTGGAGGCCCGCTGAAACCCTTGATTTACGGGCCTTTCAGAGAATAGAGATTCACCCGGTGACCCCTGTTTGAACCCAACCTACTCGCCAACCTACTCGCCCTCCCGGGGGTCCTCCCAGCCTCGATATGGCCTCCTCGGGTGTTGGAAAAAATAACGGACCACATTGTCATAATAGCCTTTAGCTAAAGCTTGTCAGACCATGATTTTGAGAAACGGGAACATAAATTTTAAAGTCAGCTGAGGTTTAGCCTGGATAATTCGCTAAAATGCGAAGAACTCGGTGGCACAGGCTTTCCACCTGTGCAAAAAACAATCTGCTTTTTTGCCCTTTTTGATATTTTCATGCATTTCAATAAGTTGTTCTGCATTTTGAAAACTTCATGAATAGGGTGGGTTAGAGGGTGATATTATCCCACCTTGGATGTTAACCCAAGGATAGCATTGAATAAAGATTACCCTAAATCTTGCAGAGGCCGTGAATGGCATCACAGGTCT
>DYJG01000225.1 GCA_020723225.1 Desulfobacca acetoxidans
CCGGTCTGGGCGGCGTGCACTATGTTTTCAATGATGTCGGAGTTGATGGTGGCCCGCAAAATCCAGATATTGTTTTTTTCCCGGACCAATACGGCGATAATAAAATGGGGGATTTTCCTGAACCCTAAAAATACATCGCTGATATATACCCCGGAGCCCATGACGGCGTTAAACCACTCTTCGTTCTTATAATTAACTCCTTTTAGAATATTATAATAAGGACCGACATAGGCCAGATGATTGCCTTCGGCGTCAATCACGCCCAGGTCTATGAATGACTTGGAGCGGGTTTGAATGATATTGAAGACTCTATTTAAATAATCCTCTTCCTGGAGCTTCTCCAAGGGGTTGGTATTGGCCAGGGTGGTGAGTTGGGAAATTCTCTCCTCGAAAAAGAGGTCAATCGCCCCTACTCGATTCTCGGCCAGGGTCTTTAAACTTTCCGTAATCTTGGCCTGGTAGGATTCGCTATACTGCAAATAAATAACCAGGCCCAGGACAAATAGAGGAATTACCGAGAAGCCTATGGTGGCGATGATGATCTCCCACCATAGTTTCTGATAATAGTTTTCTTCCATCTTGGAACCCATGGGGGGATTTTAGCTTCGGCCCGGCACCCCCCTGGTAGAGGACAAATCCGGTGTTGCAAAAAGTAAACCCCATCCTACGGGCACGGAAGCGAGATGTCAAGGGCAATCCTACCTTTGGAAGAGCTTCCGGCCCTGGCTCGGGCCGCCGGGGCCAAGCCCGGAAAACCCGGGCATAAGCTGCAATTATCCTTGAATAATTTTCTGAACTAAGCTAAATTTTCTAGAGATTATCGAGATCCAGACAGGTCCATTTATAATTCCCCCGGGGGAGGAACCGGTGTCCAAAAAACGTTATGAAGACCCCAAGTGGGTTGCCGGCCAGGTTATCGGCCTTGATTACAACAACTGCATGTCCGAATTCGTGGGCGAGCAGGGTTTAAGCGCTGCGGAATTGGAGGATTTGGCTCCCGGAATGGCCGCGGTCCATCAAGAACTGGCCGAGGCCCGGCGCCGCGGCGACCTGGCCTTTATGGAGCTGCCTTATCAAACCGCGGCCCTCGCCAATGTCCGCCAGGTGGCCAAGCCACTCCTGGAGTGGTGCTGGGAATTCGTGGTCCTGGGGATCGGCGGTTCGGCCCTGGGAGCCCGGGCCCTGCACCAGGCCCTGTGCCACCCTCAATATAACCGCTTTAACATGGCCCGGCGCCACCACCGCCCCGCGCTCTGGGTCCTGGACAACATCGACCCCGACAACTTCCACGGCATGCTGGACGGGCTGGAGTTGCGGCGCACCGCCTTTAATGTTATAAGCAAATCTGGGTCCACCGCGGAAACCCTGGCCCAGTTTGTCTTCACCTATCAGCTCCTTAAGGGACGGTTGGGCGAGGCCAAGGCCAGGGAACGCTTCGTGGTCACCACCGACCCGGAGAAAGGGAACCTCCGGCGCCTGGCGGTGCAGGAGGGCTTTCCCTCCTTGATGGTTCCCCCGGGGGTGGGGGGGCGGTTCTCCGTGTTATCCCCGGTGGGCCTGTTGCCCGCGGCCATGGTAGGTATCGACCTGGAGGAGCTGCTGGCCGGGGCCCGGTTCATGGACGAGCGCCTTAAGTCGCCGGCATACCAAGATAATCCGGCCCTTTGCCTGGCGGCCCTCTATTATCTCTTTGCCCGCAAATCCCGGAACATCCTGGTAATCATGCCCTATGCCAGCGCCTTGGCGGGCATGGCGGACTGGTTCTGCCAGCTCTGGGCCGAGAGCCTGGGGAAAAGGCAGGACCTCCAGGGCCGGGAAGTATGGGCGGGGACCACGCCGGTGAGGGCCGTGGGGGCCACGGACCAGCATTCCCAACTCCAGCTTTATATGGAAGGGCCCCAGGATAAGCTGATCACCTTTCTGGAAGTGGAAAAATTCCACAATCGCCTGGAGATCCCCGATCTCTTTCCGGAGATGGAGGGGCTGCATTACCTTGGAGGACATACCCTGAACGGACTTCTGGAGGCGGAACAGAAGGCCACCGCCTTTAATCTCGCCAAGGCGGGCCGGCCCAACCTTACTCTGCGCCTGCCGGAGATCAACGCCTTCACCATCGGCCAGTTGATCTACCTGCTGGAGGTGGTGACCGTAGCCGCCGCACCGCTGTTGGGAGTCAACCCCCTGGACCAGCCGGGGGTGGAAGGCGGCAAGCAGACCACTTACGGTCTCATGGGGCGGCCGGGTTTCGAGGCCCAACGTCGTGAGATCGAGGAGGGACCGCCCCCTCTGGAGAAATACCGCATTTTTTAAGCGCCTATGAAACGCTTCAAATTCATGGCCTCCTGGTGGCCTCCGGGAAAAGACCTCCAGACCTTCCGGCTGGTAAAGTTTTTTTCCATCTCCAGCTTTGTGGTCATCCTGGTGTTCACGGTGATCCTCACCCTGTTTCTGACCCAACGCGCCCAGCGGCTGGCTTTGAAGCAGAGTGAGGATTACACCCTGCTGCTGGCCTCCAATCTCAATCACCAGGTCTTTCAGCTCTTTTTGCTGCCCACGGCCATTGAACAACAGGGGCGCATCACCATCGCCGACCCGGAGCAGTTCAAACGCCTGGACGCGGTGGTGCGCAACACCATCCACGGGCTGCACGTGGAGCAATTAAACATCTATGACCAAGTGGGGGTGTTGTCCTACAGCACCGGCAACCTGCCCCTGGGGAAAGACTGTTACGAGGACCCGGGGGTGAAAAAGGCCCTGTTCGGGGAAAACCACTTCGAATTCCCCGGCCATAACCCCTGGTGGTCCATCCTCTCTTACGGCTCCAGCTCCCAGGCCCACCGCCTCAAGGCCTACGTGCCCTTCCGGCTGGAGGAGAAGCTCGGCCCCCAGGTGGGGCCGGTGGTGGGAGTCTTCGAGATCACCCAGAACATCTCCCAGGACCTGGGCGAGATCGGCCGTTTCCGGATGATCATCCTGGCCACCCTGACGGTGATCATGGGGCTGCTGTTTTTGGTGCTGCGCCAGATCGTCAAACAGGCGGTGGTCATCCTGGAGCGCCGCCAGGAGGAACAGCGGGTCTTGCAGGCCCAGTTGCACCAGGCCGAACGCCTGGCCGCCCTGGGGGAGATGACCGCGGGGGTGGCCCACGAAATCCGCAATCCGTTGGGCATCATCAGTTCCACCGCGGAACTGCTGAAACAGCGCCTGGCCAAATACGAGCCCCAGAACCGCCTGGCCCAAATCATCGTCGAAGAGGCCAACCGCCTTAACGAGAAGGTTACGGAATTTCTCGATTTCTCCCGGCCCCGGGTGCCCAATTTAAGGCCCTGCGACCTGGAAGGGATCATCGACCGCAGCCTGGAGCTGGTGCAGCCGGAGATCGACCGCCTGGGGATCACCGTCAGCCGGGAATATCAATTGAACGGCCATACCCAGGCCCTGGACCCGGACCTGCTGCACCAGGCCTTTTTGAATATCCTGCTGAACGCCATCCAGTCCCTGCCCGCGGGGGGCCATCTGACGGTGTCCACGGCCCGGGACCACCGGGGCCGGAGCGAAGAGGTCCGCTTCGCCGACGACGGCCAGGGCATCGACCCGGAGACCCTGAAAAAGGTCTTCAACCCCTTTTTCACCACCAAGGAAAAAGGGAGCGGCCTGGGGCTGCCCATCGTCAAAAGCATCATCGAGAGCCACCAGGGAGCCGTCAAGATCGACAGCGCGCCGGGGGAGGGCACCACGATAACTATCATCCTGCCGGAGCTGAACGCCAAGTAAAGAATTTTTTCACGCAAAGACGCCAAGGCGCAAAAACGCAAGAGAGATTGGAATGGGTAGCGGCGACTCGGAAATTTGAATTAAACCGAGAATTGAAAGCCGAAGACCGGAGACCAAAGACCGAAGACCCAAATGGATACTATCTTAGTCGTTGACGACGAAATCAATTACCTCACCGTCATGGAGGCCCTCCTGGGAGAGGCCGGCTATGAGGTGCTCACTTCAAGCAGCGCGCCGGACGCCCTGAAGATCATGGGCGGGGCCGATCTGGACCTGCTCCTGACGGACATGAAGATGCCCAAGATGAGCGGCATCGAACTGCTGGAAAAATCCCACCAGCTTTATCCCCAGATCCCGGTGATCATCATGACCGCGTTCGGCACCGTGGAAAAAGCGGTGGAAGCCATGAAAAAAGGGGCCTTCGACTACATCCTCAAGCCCTTTAAAAACGAAGAAATCCTGGTGACCATCGCCAAGGCCCTGGAACACCGGAAGCTGCTTCTCCAAAACCTCATGCTCAGCCGGGAGTTGGACAAGAAATACGGCTTTCCCAATATCGTCGGCAACAGCAAGGGGATGCAGGAGATTCTGGCTTTGGTGAAACGGGTGGCCCCGTCTAGGGCCACGGTGCTGGTCACCGGCGAGTCCGGCACCGGCAAGGAACTCATCGCCCGGGCCATCCACCAGGTCAGCCCCCGGGCGGCCAATTCCTTCGTGTCCGTGAACTGCGCGGCCCTTACCGAGACGCTCTTGGAAAGCGAACTCTTCGGCCACGAGCGGGGCGCGTTCACCCACGCGGTGGCCATGCGCAAGGGCCGTTTCGAATTAGCGGACGGCGGCACGCTGTTTCTGGACGAAGTGGCGGAGATGTCCCCGGCCCTCCAGGTGAAGCTGCTTAGGGTGCTCCAGGAAATGGAGTTCGAGCGGGTGGGGGGAAATCGCACCATCAAGGTGGACGTTAGGATGGTGGCCGCGTCCAACCGGGATTTGAAAGAAGAAGTGGAGGCCGGGCGTTTCCGGGAGGATTTGTTCTACCGCCTCAACGTGGTGCACCTGCAGATGCCGCCTTTGCGCCAGCGTCAGGAGGACATTCCGCTCTTAGCCGCGCACTTCATCCATAAATATGTTCAGGAAAACCTGCGGGACAAGATGCGCATCACGCCTGAGGCCCTGAAGCTCTTAGGGCAATATTCCTGGCCGGGCAACGTCCGGGAGCTGGAAAACGTCATGGAGAGGGCGGTGATCCTCTGCCACGACAGCCTGATCACCCCCCAGGACCTGCCCAAGGAACTGGCGCCCGCGGCCGAAGAGGCGGCGGTGGACATCGACCGCCTGGTCCCCTTAGGGATCCCCCTCCCCGAGGCCCTGGAGCGCATCGAGGAGCAGATGATCCGGAGGGCCCTGGAGCAAAGCGGCCACGTCCAGGTCCGGGCCGCGGAGATGCTGGGGATTACTAAGAGTTTGTTGCAGTATAAGTTGAAGAAGTATCATCTGACCACATAGTGGCCCTGTTTCTCTAAATAATTCAATTTTGAGACCTCAGTGAAAGTCTAAAAATTGTCATTCTGA
>DYJG01000226.1 GCA_020723225.1 Desulfobacca acetoxidans
ATGTATTGGGCCAAGAAAATCCTGGAGTGGACCCCCTCGCCGGAACAGGCCATGGAGGTCGCAATTTATCTCAATGACCGTTATGAACTGGACGGCCGGGACCCCAACGGCTATACCGGCATCGCCTGGAGCCTGGGCGGGGTCCACGACCGGGCCTGGGGTGAGCGCAAAGTCTTCGGCAAGATTCGGTATATGAGTTACAATGGCTGCAAAGCCAAATTCGACGTGGCCGCCTACATTAAAAAATACTCCTAGCCTAACTCTATGCTGACGAAAATCAAATTGGGCATCAGCGCCTGCCTGTTGGGGGAGAAAGTCCGCTTTGACGGCGGGCACAAGTTGGATCGTTTTATTACCGACACCCTTGGCAAATATGTGGAGTTTGTCCCGGTCTGCCCGGAAGTGGAGTGCGGCTTGGGCATTCCCCGGGAAGCCATGCACCTGGTGGCGGCGCCCGATGGCCCCCGCCTCGTCACCGTGCGAACCGGCTTGGATCACACCGAGCGCCTGCTCACCTGGGCCCGGAAACGGGTAGTGGAGTTGGAGCAGGAAGAGCTATGCGGCTTCATTTTCAAAAGCGACTCCCCCAGCAGCGGCATGGAGAGGGTGAAAGTCTATGCCGGCCAGGGGGTGGCGGCCAAGACCGGGGTGGGCCTCTTCGCCCGGGAGTTTATGCGGCATTTTCCCTTATTGCCCGCGGAGGAAGAAGGGCGCCTGCATGACCCCGGCCTGCGGGAAAATTTCCTGGAGCGTCTCTTCACCATGCAGCGCTGGCGGGACACCCTGGCCCTGGGGTCCAAGCCGGGGCACCTGGTGGAGTTTCACACCCGCCACAAGCTGCTCATCATGTCCCACAGCCCGAAACACTACCAAACCCTTGGAAAGCTCGTGGCCCAGATGAAAGAATTGCCCCTGGCCAAAATCTGCGAGCAATACCAGTCACTGCTCATGGAAGCCCTGCGCCTCAAGACCACTTGCAGCAAAAACGTCAATGTCCTGCTCCATGTGCTGGGCTACTTCAAGAAAAATCTGTCATCCACCGAAAAAGAAGAATTATTGCAAATTATCAACGATTACCGGCAGGGCTATATTCCCCTGATTGTGCCGATAACCCTCCTCAATCATTTCGTGCGGAAATATGACCAGGCTTACCTGAAGAGCCAGTATTATTTAGATCCCCACCCCCTGGAGCTGAAATTACGGAACCATGTCTGAAAATTTCAGAATTGAGTGCTGTCCGCACTACGCATTAACGCTTGGCCAGCACTTGATAGACCGTAAGCAGCAAGGCGCTCCACCATCCGGCAAAGGAAAGCACGAAAGCGAGGGCGATCTTCTTTTGCATTTCCGGAGGTAAAAGCTCCGAGGCCTGCCCCTCGCGTTCTCGCCTGAGCAGAAACGGGCTTACTTTGAAAGAAAGGAAAAAGCCGTTCATGATCAGCACGGTGGAAATTACTGCTTGTAAGCCTAAAGAAAAAGTCCAGCCATGATGACTATGAAAAATCCAGGCTCCCAAGACGGCCAGGGTTATTCCCAGCCAGATCAGGGGCTTGGTTACCTTGTGGGTGCGAGTGGTGGCTTCGGTCCAATACGCTGATTTTCTTCCCAGAAAGCCGTGCAGGTCAATGACCGTGACCGCTCCCAGGCCGATGACAAATCCTGCCAGGTGAATAAAAAGTCCAAAGAATTCCTTCCAGGTGAAACTTTCCATACAGCCAAGCTCCTCTGCGGTTTTTGCCCGTCACAATCCACGCCGCGTAAATCAGCCCGCCTACCCCTGCAATTATAGGATAGCCGGTCATTTGGCCGGATTGTATGTCGGGGCGGTGGCCGGCGCCTTGCCTTTGAGAAACTCCTGGTAATACCGGTAGGTAAGAGGCCGGCCCTCCTTTAGAACCTCAGCGTTCACGGCATCCCCGATAAATATGGTATGGGTGCCCAGATCGATCTGGTCGATTACCCTTGCCTCCAGAACTGAAAGGGCATGCTCCAACACCAGGGGGCAGCCAGTGGCCCCGATTTTGTATTGCACTTGGCTGAGTTTATCTATGTCACGACCAGACCGGAACCCGAAAGGGCCCAGGAAGGTCATGGGCGCCGATTCGGCCAGCACCGAGACGCCAAACAAACCGCTTTGAGAAATGAACTCATGGGTCAGGTTCTGCTTGTTGATTATCACCGCCACCCGGGCGGGCTCGGAAGTGACCTGGATTACGGTGTTGACAATCTGGCCGTTCAACCGCTCGCCAGCCCGTGAAGTAACGATATAAAGACCATAACTTAAATCTCGGAAAGCCCTGCGGTCGAATTCCGGACTCATAGCTTCTTCCTCCTACCTCCTTGTGAGCTTAAAGACAAGCTTGCTTAAGAGTTGACGGTTACCACCGGGAGTCCGGCTTGCTGCCAGGCCGCCACTCCCCCCAGGAGCGCCTTGGCATTGGTGTAACCTTGCTGGTTGAGCTCCGCTGCCACCCGGGCAGAAGTATGCTCACTGCTTCAGGCGCAGTAAAAGACTATTTCCTGGTCCTTGGGAAGGGCGGGGAGCTTGGCCCTGAATTCGGAGAGAAAAACGGCTCCATCCAACTGCGGGTTGCGGCATTGTTCTTCACTCTCATAGGCGCAAACGAGCATGGCTCTCCCTGCACGCAGCTTCTGAAAGGTTTCTTCGGGAGTGATACGGGTTACCCTGGCCATAGGTTGCTCCTTATTAACAGATGTGGTCACCTCTACCGGGAGAATCAGGGCAACGCGGCACCCTCTCCGGTCCCAATCAACGGCAGGATTTTGTCTACCCGGAAGAAAACCAGGAACCGGGGGCCCGGCTTCTCCTGTCCGGGGGCGTAAGTCCGACGGCGCAAGGAGCGCAGGAGCTCAGTATCCTGTTCTTCCCGCAGTTTAGTCAGGTAAAGTCTCTTGCCCTTATAGCCTGGCCCCTCTTCCGTGAAGAGGTAGGCGGCATGGAGGTTGGACTGGAGGTTGCTGTGAGTCAGATGGTGGGGCATGATGAAGGCTACGGTCTGGTCCTCAAAGACGTGGGGCCGGGAAAAAATCGCCATATTCACCCGGCCTGCCGCGTCGGCAGTGGCCAAAACTCCATGCCCTTTGGTGTTTTCAAAGTAACCGCATAAATCCATCATTGTTCTCCTAAAACCCATTTCCTTTCGTCTTACCCTGGGTAGAAGCTCACTCGCTCTCGAACTCATCTTTGCCGGCGCCGCAGACTGGACAGACCCAGGAGTCGGGCAGCTTTTCAAAGGCGGTTCCCGGCGGCACGCCGTTATCAGGGTCCCCAGCCTCGGGGTCATACTCATAACCGCATACCTGACAGATGTATTTCTTCATGCTTTAACTCCCTTTTAGGTAAAAGGTTCTTGTCTCAACGTTATTTCATCAGCCGCCCATGGCCAGTTCCTTGAGATAATCTTCTGCGGGTTGAAAACCAACGAACCGGTGCTTCTCCTGCCCCTCCGGGGAAAACAGGAGAGTGGTGGGCGCACCGGTGACCTGAAACTGGCGCACTAGGTCCATGTGATTGCGGCCTTCCAGGCGCACCGGGATGAAACGCTCATTCAGGGCCTGAACCACGGCGGGATCTTGGTGGGTCTCCCGGACCAACCGGCCGCAGTGAGGTCAGCCTTCCATGAAAAACTCCAGAGCCAGAGGCCGATCGGCTTTTTTCGCTTCCTCCAGCGCCTCTTGCCAGTTAGTGCGCCATTGTATCAACTCTGACATATCGATCTCCTCTCCAACTTTTTCTTAAAATAAAAAAGGGGCCCCAGTCTTATTAACTTTCCCCATCCTGCTCGGAGACAGCCTCCCCGAGGCCGCGGTCTCGCTGTCAACAACCCGGCTCCCCGCGATGGCCACAGCAATTCTGCAAAGTCCGCAGCTTTAGCCAATTGTTCCGCAGCAGCAGCCTGAGTTTCCTGGACCAAGGCTCCGGGCCGGCCAAATTGGTAAAAAAGGCCCTGGGGCTGGGACGGGTTTTGCCTTCAGCAACCATGGCTGCGGCTCCCTTCGTTTAGCGCTCAGCCTCAATATCCCCGGCAGTAGGGTAACGATGTCCATTTCCACCCAATCGCCCAGCTCAGCTTGGGTGGCGTTCTTTGCCTTTTTCAGCGTGTCCAGGGTGAAAAGCCATTCGTTGCCGGATGTGTCCTTTAACTTCACAAAATGTTTAGCCGCGTGCTCCTGGGTCGGGCTTGGGTATTCGTCATCTTTCAAATCAGCATCATGTTTTTATGAATTGTTATTAACTGATAATCATTATCTTAAAATTCACAAGCTTTCCGGAGAAAATTTTTTGGTAAAATCAGGTTAATTTTTCTGAAAGGGGATTTTCTCCATCAAGATGGGAAAATTTTTCTAAAATCAGGCCCTTCTAAAAAAGGCCTAAAACGATGCGCAGAAAGTATGCGCCATGGTGAATTATGATTGACCCGATGGAAGTGAACAAGATTGTCCGGGACCTTCTGGACACACAACGCCTGGCGGTGCTTTCCACCCAGATGTCCGGACGGCCTTACAGCAACCTCATAGCCTTTGCCGCCAGCGGAGACTTGAAGGATATCGTCTTTGCCACGCCGCGAGCCAGCCGCAAATATGCCAACTTGATAGCTGAACCTCGAGTGTCTCTGCTCATCGACAACCGGAGCAACCAGGAATCCGATTTTGGTCAGGCCTCGGCCGTGACGGTCCTGGGAACCGCCGAAGAGGTTCTCGAATTAGATCGGGAAAAATATCTACAGTTCTACCTGCAAAAGCATCCCTATCTTGAAGTGTTCGTCAACGCACCCACCTGCGCCTTCATCCGGGTCAAAGTGGAAAAGTTCATTATGGTGACCCGCTTCCAGGAAGTGCGGGAGATCTATCCGATCTCCTGACCACCGTGCCGTGCCTCGCGAATACTGGCACTCAACAGCGACGGTTCGTAGGTACCAAGTAATCTTTCCTAGCTCCTCTGGCGCAAAACGGCCTACAAAGCCGCTGTCCTAATTTAAAATCTGATAAAATTGCATAATGAGGGTCTGTAAATTATCTTGATTAGGGAGAGGCTTTAACTCACTGTCATGACCCTGACTGTTATTTTCCTGGTGATTCGGAAATGGATAGGGAAGAGGATACTTATCCTTGAACCGACCTGATATTTGAAGATTGGACGACGATATTAATTGGAGGGAAGGCATGAATAACAGGCTAATCGGGACGCTGTTTCTCATTTTAGCCCTTATCTTAGGGCCTGTAAGGCATAGCACCTATGGTGCGTCTATCAAAGAT
>DYJG01000227.1 GCA_020723225.1 Desulfobacca acetoxidans
CCGCGCTGTCCCTGCCGTTCCGGGAACTGCCGCCCGCTTTTTTATGTGCCATGGTTCTGTTTCCTTACAAAAGAATTTCTTGTATCTGCAGGGCAGTGTATAGTTGCCGGTGGCCCTGGGTGCGGCGATAATTCTTGCGGCGTTTCTTTTTATAGACCAGAATCTTTTTGGCTTTGCCCTGGCTCAATATCTGGCCCTTAACGCTGGCGTTTTCCACCAGAGGCTGGCCGACCTTAAGGTCCTGGTCATCGCCCACCATCAGCACCTGGTCCAGCACCACCTGGTCGCCCCGCTCGCCGGGCAGACGCTCCACCCGGAGGACATCTCCGGGGGAGACCCGATATTGTTTACCGCCGGTTTGGATAATGGCGTACACGTTAGCCTCCCTTTTCGAATAACCTTTTAAGTTTATTGAACCGGGAGAATTTGTCAAGACAAAGATAAGATCTAATCCAGGAAAAATCAACGGGCCGGGGCCGGGGCAAGCCGAACCTTGCCGCCGGCGACCCGGCCCCGGGCATCTTTAAGGGCGATCATTCTCCTTTTGAATCAGCTGCAACTTTCGCATTCCGCCACGGGACCGTATGGCCCCTCGGCCTCTGCCGCCTCTTCTGTGATCGCCCATGCCGGCGGCCTGGTCATGGTCCAGTCGCCGCCTTTCGTGCATCCGGAAGTTCCCGATTGTATCCAGGTGCCGTGGGCGTTTAGGCAATCATCGACGGTGCCGGTGAGCTGCATGTTGCAGCAAGGCGTCCATTCTCCCCCCCTCACCACGGCATTCAGGGTAATGTTCGGTTTGGCATAGGTGCCGGTAACGTCATAAATGCAATTGGCTGTCGATTGCATCCAGCCGGTGATGTTGTTGGTGGCGGGGTTATGGGTCAGGTGCCAGACGTGCGCGTAGTAGTTATCGGTCCAGTTGCCGCTGAGGTCGGGGGGGGGCAGGGACCCACATTAATGGTGTAATTTCCGCCTCGGGACATGCCCGCCACCACCAGGGCCAGTTTGTCCCATTCCCCGGCAGCCAGGTCTTTCATGTAGGTATAAGTAGTGGAAGAAGACGGCGCGTTAGATAAATGCTCCCAATTATTGTTTTTGATGCCGATAAAATGGTAGGAAAAATTACCCGGCTGGACCCCGGTGATTTTCATCCGCAATTGGGTCAGATCAACGCCCAGGTTAAACTCGTAATAATCCGCACCGTATGGAGAGACACTGCGTTCATAGGTAAACGAGGTGTTATTGTTGAGGATATTCCTGGTGACTCTGGGGGCATGGCTCAAGGGGCCGTAAGTTTTGCCGCAAACCGTCTGGGTAATTTCGTCTTCGCCGTAGTCGAAAAACCCGGCGTTGTCCAGGTCTTTGAGGTAGTTGGCCTTGATCCAGGTCTGGGCGAACCGGTTAATATTCTTGCTCAGCCAATTGGTGGTCACCGTGTTGACCGCGGCTCTGGCGTCGTTGCCGTTCGTCTCGTACGTGGCCCAGACAGCTCTAATAATCTTCCAGGTGCCCGCCGCCTTTTGCATATATACCCAAAAATGGCAGGCATCGTAATCTCTCTCGCGGAAGAGGCTCCGGTCGGGATTGCTGAGGCCCTCGTTCATGAGTTCCATGTAATCCCGGACGCCCGCATATGAGTACTTCTGGGCCCAGGCGGCCGTGCCCTCGGTGATCCATTGCGTTGTGGCCAGGCCCGATTCGAAGCCGTAACTGTACTGCACCCGGTGAAAGAGTTCGTGGGCCGTAACCGTCCGGCGCCGGCAACTGTCTTGACCGTCAACTTACTGTTCAGGCGGATGAATCTAAATCTCGAATCCGTACCCCCATGCACATTGTCACCCAAATAATAGACATAAACATCCACCGTTTCCGTGCCCCCGAAGAGATAATTCTTTGGGGTTCTGAAGTTCTCGGCGTAAGTGTCCCAGTGCTGGTTCAGCCAGAAGGCGGTGGCCTTAATCTGGCCTAAAGTGACGTTGTGATCAGGATTGCTGTCGTTGTCGGTATAGAAGAATCTAAAATGTCCGGAAACGTAGGTCTTGGGCAAGTCCGGGGTGGCGGCGGCGATGATATAGTCCACCTGCCGCCGGGTCAGGTCCGAGACTGCAGGGTTCTGGAGCGCGGCGAAGAGCACTCCCTCCTGGTATTCCCGGCACCAGCGAACCGGCCGCGCCGCGGCTTCCGGCCGCTTCTTTCCGAGGGGAGGAAAAAACTTCCGGGCCAGGGCGATGATCTCTGCGTCGGTGCGGGGTACATCCGGATTGTCTCCGAAGCGGGCGGCGAAGATTCCTTGGGGAAGGATCTCCAATTTGATGCTGTGGGCCTGGAATTGAAAGACTTCTTGGCCCGGAGCGGCACCGGCTGATAAGGAGATTAATAAAACGGCCAGCCAAAAAACGATAAGGTACTTGCCCTTGGCTTTCATTGGCGCATCTCCTGGTCTGTTATCTGACTCCTTTTATTGAATCCAGTCGGGGAAGATGCCGTCTCCCAACCGGCCCCGACATTGGTGGAATATCCAATAAAAACGCCGCAGGCGGAAACGCCGGCGATACGCTTTTTACCGGAGCGGTTGTCGGGGTTTTAATTAACCCTCTGTATCTGCAAAGGGGTTATGCGTTAACTTCTTGGAAATGGCCGATAGTTTGGGAAGGATTGCGCCTGAAAGATCGGAAGGGCTTCGGGAAACCATCGGCAGGGCCCATACGCAACGGTTCCTCTAAAAATGGTGAGAAAATTTGGAGCGGTGGCCGGTCTTATTCCCAAGGGATCAGGCCGGGCAAAATCAGGAATATATGATATTAGAGATAATAATATTTATATAAAAATTTCAGTAAATGTCAAGTTCATCTATATAATTAGGAAAATCTCCTCAGACCGATGGTTGACTTATCACGATTTCCGGAATTATTATAAGATCGCCAAATTATTATGGGAGTAAGCATGCCGCCGTTGCCGCCCAAAGACCCCCAGGGTTGTGTGGTCATCCATGGCCATTTCTATCAGCCTCCCCGGGAAAACCCCTGGATCGAGCAGATCGAAATGGAGTCCAGCGCCCATCCTTACCACGATTGGAACGAGCGCATCAACGCCGAATGCTATACGCCCAACAGTTGCGCCCGCATCTTCGATCACCAGCGCCGCATTCTGGACATCATCAATAATTACGAGCATATCAGCTTCAATTTCGGCCCCACCCTGCTGAGCTGGCTGGAGGCCAAGGCCCCTTCATCCTACCGGCGGATCCTGGAATCGGACCGCCGCAGCCTGGAGAGGCTGGGCCACGGCAACGCCCTGGCCCAGGCGTATAACCATGCCATCCTCCCCCTGGCCGCCCCCCGGGACCGGGAGACCCAGATCATCTGGGGTCTAAAGGATTTTTCCCACCGCTTTCAGAGGGAAGCCGAGGCCATGTGGCTGCCGGAGACCGCGGCGAACCTTCCCACCCTGGCGGCCCTGGTGGAACACGGGCTGAAGTTTGTCATTCTTTCTCCTTACCAGGCCTTGCGGGTCCGGCCCCTGGCCGGCGGTCCCTGGGAGCGGGTGGAGGGCCACACCCTGGACACCACCCAGGCCTACCGCTGTTTTTTGCCGGACGCCGGGGACCAGAGCGCCAAGCGCAGGTTTATCGAAGTTTTTTTCTATAACGGCGCAGTGGCTGCGGACATCAGTTTCGGGGACCTGCTCCAGGACAGCAACCGCCTGGCCGAGCGCCTGGTGGAGGGCTTTTCCCCCGCCAAGGCCTGCCACCAAATTTTTCAGGTGGCCACCGACGGCGAGAATTACGGGCATCATAAAAAATTCGGGGAACTGGCCCTGGCCCACGCCCTGACCCAGGCCCTGCCCCAGAAGGGATTTAAGCCCTCCAATTATGCCTCGTTTCTGAAACTGGCCCCGCCCCACCTGGAGGTGGAGCTCTACCTGGGCGCGGCGGGCGCGGGCAGCTCCTGGAGCTGCGCCCACGGGGTGGAGCGCTGGCGCTCGGACTGCGGCTGCTCCACCGGCGGGGCGCCCACCTGGAACCAGAGATGGCGCGCGCCCTTAAGAGAGGCCTTCGATCTGCTGAATGACCGCCTGGCGGCGCTGTTCGAGACCCACGGACCCAAATATTTCCGGGACCCCTGGGCGGCCCGCAACGCCTATATCGAAGTGATCCTGGAGCGCAGCCCCGAGACCATGGCCCGGTTTTTCTCCCGGGAAGGCGCGCCTGATTTGAGCAAGAGCGATTGGGTGCCGGCCCTGAAACTCCTGGAGATGCAGCGCCACGCCTTGCTCATGTACACCAGTTGCGGCTGGTTCTTTGCCGACCTGTCGGGCTTGGAAACCATGCAGGTGCTGAAATACGCGGCCCGGGCCCTGCAGTTGGGCCAGGAGTTCAGCGCCCAGTCCCTGGAGGCCCCCTTCCTGGAACACCTGGAGCGGGCCGTGAGCAACATCCCGGCCGCGGGCACCGGCCGGGACCTCTATGACAACCGCATCAGGCCGCTGGTGGTGGACTTCCCCAAGGTGGTGAACCAATGGGCCATTTCCTGGCTCAAGGACTGGGAGCGGCAATGTCCCACCAATATTTACCATTTCAAGGTGGAAACCCTGGAGGTGGCGGAGAAGGAGCAGGGATCGTTAATTTTGGGCTCGGGCGCCCTGCGCCTTACTTCGGGCATTACTTTGAAGAGCAAGGTGCTCCATTTTTTTACCGTCTACCTGGGCAGCTACCTCTACCGGACGCAGATCATGGAGAGCCGGTCGCTCCAGGATTTCCATTCCTTGAAAGAGAAACTCTTCCAGGTCCTGGAGACGGCCCCGGAAAATCTGATAGCGGTGATGGCCCGGCACCTGGGGGAACGCTATTATTCCTTTCACGATATGTTTCGGGAGGAGAAAAACGATCTCCTGCAAGACCTGCTGCACCATACCCAGGAAGATGCCTTGGGTCTTATTTCCCACAGCTATGAAGAGGCCCGGCCGCTGCTCAAAGCCATGGCCGCGGAAAAGCTGCCGCTGCCCCGCCTCTTTCAGGTTGCCGGAGAAATCACCCTCAATAATTATCTGGTGGAAATATTGCGGAAACTGGAGCTCGCCCCCCGCTCCGCTGCTATCAGTGGCGACCTTCTGGAGCTGGTCCAGGAGGCGGCCGCTTTAGGGTTGAAGCTGGAATCGGTGCGCGGGGGCCGGATTTTGGGTGGGATCATCGACCGCCATCTCCAGGATCTGGCCGGGGACTTAAAGGTGGAGGCCGCTTCCCGCCTCAATCAATTCCTGGCCCTGATGCGTAA
>DYJG01000228.1 GCA_020723225.1 Desulfobacca acetoxidans
GGGGACCAGGGTCAACACCCGGGCCCCGGGAAAAAGGCTGAAATACCCCCCCATCACCCCGGCGATGGCCCCGCTGGCCCCCACCATGGGGATGGTGGAACCCGCGTCAAACAGGACATGGGGGACCAGAGACGCCACCCCGCAGGTCAGATAAAACACCAGGAAAAGCCCGGGGCCCAGGACGTCTTCCACGTTGTCCCCGAAAATATGCAGGGTCCACATGTTGCCGATGAGGTGGAGCCAACCCGCGTGCATGAACATGGAAGTAAACATGGGGACCACCGCCAGGGTCACCGCGCCGTGCCCCAGGGCGGCCAGAAACCGTCCCGGGATGAACCCCAGAGTGTTAATTACTTCCTGCAATTGGGGGCCGGTGGACACTTCGAGGAGAAAGACCAGGATATTGAGGCCGATAATGGTGTAACCGACGTAAGGACGCCGGGTGGACGGGATGTTGTCCCTCAAGGGGATCATAACGCTCCCCCGGCGCCAAGGCGGATGATAATTAACATACTTATTTATGGTAAGGAATTTCCCCGGGAAGGGCAAGACATCCCCGGAATTTTGTCAAGGGCGGTTTACCAGCAGGCGTTTACCTTTGATGGTCAAGACCTGGGTCGCGGCCTGGAGATAATCCTCCAAGGGCGTGGCGTCATCCACCAGGAGATAGACCTTCCCGGAGCCTGCCCACAGTTCTTTGAGCTGCCGCGGGGTGATCAAATAGTCTTCCGACGGGGCCACGGGATAGGGAAAAGCGGGCAGCCCGCCCCGCTGCACCATCAAGATGCGCCGACCGCTGTGATAAGCCAGGGAGGCCCCGTACTCAAACTCCTCGATGGACTCCATCACCGCCAGGTCATTCGGCCCGGCGTGCCGCCGCAGAAACTCCCCGGGGATTTTGTCACTTAAATGGGGGGAAAGCAGCAGCAGGGTCTGCAAGGTAAAATAGCACAACACCAGGGATAACGCTCCGTAGCACCAGACCGCGGCCCGGGCGCTGCGCCAGCCCGCCGCCACCCCGAGAAGCGAGACCCCCGGGATCCAAAAGGTGGCCTGCCGGGCCACCGGTTCCAGCAATTGGAACATGCCCAGGAACTCCCGGCGGTTGGCCGCGCACAACTGCTCCAAGTAGGGTATGAAAAACAAAATCCCCAGACCCAGCAAGCCGATGCCCAGTAGAGCCCAGACCGGGCTGCGGTCTTTTGCCGCGTCCAGACAGCGGTCCAGGCGCCACCCCAGGATCAGGGCCAGGGGCGGCAGCGCCGGCAGGGAATAGTATTCAATGCGGCTGGAAGAAATGGTGAAAAAGACCAGGATCACCCCGGCCCAAAGGAGCAGCAGCCAGCCTCCCTGCCACTCCGCACTTCCGCTTTCCCGACAAAAGCGGTACAGAGCCGAAGGCAGCAGCAAGGCCCAGGGCATCAGCCAGATGGCCAGAAAAATCCAGAACCCGGGGATGGAAAAGGGGGTAATGTCCGGAGGCTCGCGTTTTCCCAGGAAACGAAGAATCTGTTCGTTCAGAATATGGTGCCGCAGGAATCCCGGATACGTCTGCTCCATGGCCGCCAGCCAGGGGAGCGCGACCCCGGCCAGCAGGACCAGCCCCCAGGGATTGAACCATAGCCTGAATAATGAAGCCCGATCCCGAAATCCCAGAAAGAGGCCGCTGATCAGGATGGGAAAGGCCAGGCCGATGAAGCCCTTGCTCATAAAGCCTCCGGCCAGGGCCAGGTAAAAGCCCAGGGCCCAGCGCCGCCGGGGCTCTTCCTGCCAGCGCCGGAGACAATAGAGGGACGCGATCAACGACAGGGTAATGAGATGATCCGTGAGGATCTGCAGATGCAGGGCAAAGAAGCCGATGCAGGAAAGAAGAACGAAGCCGCCCAGCCACGCGGCCCGAAGGCTAAACATACGCCGGCCCAGGAGATAGGTCAGCCAAATCTCCCCCAGGGTGCAGAGCAGCGTGGGAAGGCGGGCCGCCCATTCGGAAGTCCCGAAGATTTTGTACCCCGCGATGGTGAGCCAGTACAGAAGCGGGGGTTTGTCCAGGTAAGGCGCGCCGTTCAGAGTGGCCAGGAGCCAGCGGCCGGAATTAACCATCTCCAGGGGAATCAAGGCATACATGGCCTCGGCCCGGATCAGGGGAATCTGGAAAATAGGCGGCAGATAAACCGCCAGGGCGATAAGCAGCAGGAATGGTCCGGAATAAAGGACAGAGGTCGAGGGTCGGGGCATCAAAGATTAATAATCGGACTGCGGCTTGGAATCAATTCGGGTGCGAAGATTGCGCCTTTCATTATATCTGTTTGCGTCTTGCTTTGCGCCCTTTGCGCCTTTGCGAGAAATATCTTTTCTGTTTGCGTCTTACTTCTGAGCCCTTTGCGCCTTTGCGTCTTTGCGTGAGGCCTTGCTTTTCAGAACATCAGGAAAGATTCCACCGCAGCAGCTCCCACATATCCTTCACCCGCTTCCCCGCCAGGCGCACCGCGGTGGGCTCGAAGCCCGAATGCATCATACATTGGGCGCAGCGGGGGTCCCGGCCCACGCCGTAACTTTCCCAGGGGGTGAGTTCCATCAACTCCCGGAAGGTGGCATGGTGGCCGTCCAAAATCTGGTAGCAGGGAGAGCGCCAGCCCCGGGGGTTGCGGGTGGGGTTGGCCCAGGGAGTGCACTCGTATTGCCGTTCCCCCCGGAGGAAACTTAAGTACAGGGGGGTATTGTTATAGCGGAACTTCCGGCCGTTGCCGGTCAATCTGGTGAATTTCTCCCGGATTTCCTCCCGGCTCAGGAAGATTTCATTGTTAACCGCGGCAAAGCTGTAGGCAGGCGACACCAACAACCCGTCAATGCCGATGTCGGTGAGCAGGGTAAAAAGCTGCTCAATCTCCGCGGTTTCGGTTTCTTTGTATATCGTGGTGTTGGTGCAGACCCGGAAGCCCCGGGCCTTGGCCTCCTTGATGGCCCGGATGGACTGATCGAACAGACCGGGCCGCCCCAGGATGCTGTCATGCGTCTGGGCCATGCCGTCCAGATGGACACTCAGGGTGAGGCGGTTGGACACCGGCAGCCGGGGCAGGGATTTTTCCAGGAGAATGGCGTTGGTGCATAAATAGATATGCTTCTGACGGTGGACCAGTTCCTGGGCCAGCTCGAAAATGGGGGGATAAATCAGAGGCTCGCCTCCGGTGAGGGTGACCACCGGCGCGCCGCACTCGGCGACCGAGTCCAGGCATTCCTCGATGGTAAGGGACTGGCCCAGGGTGTCCCGGTATTCCTGGATGCGGCCGCAGCCCACGCAGGCCAGGTTGCACTGGTGCGTCGGCTCCAGCATCAGCACCATGGGAAACCGCTCCTCGCCCCGCCAGTGCTTTTTCAGCAGATAACGGGTCAGGTCCAGGCTGAGGCTAAGTGGGAAACGCAATTTGAACCTCGTTAAAAATGATGAAAAATATTATAGCAAGTTTTTCAAATTAATCAACTACATAACATGTGTGAATAAAGGACCGCCAATTCCTGGAAAAACCCTCCCTATTTCCGAATAGTTAGTTATTATAAGGAATTCTTTCTTTTTTGTACTGTATAGAAATATCTTCTTATCTTGTCTTAATAAGGCTAACAAATTGTTATATGTTCCTTTGCTCTCTTCGTTCCATATAATCAACCCATAGTTTGAGAGGTTGATCATTGCCATATCCTTGCGGGCGTAGTAATTTATATCTTTCCGCTTCTTGACCGACTTAATTTGATTGATTTCCCATTCTCCAATATTATTACGGCATTGATCCACACAAAAAACTATAACATTGGGGTATGTTTTAGAAAATAAGTATTTTTGAATAGATTTATCGATGCCATTGGCATCACCAATGAGGACAACCTCATTATTACACATAACTTCATCTAATTTATCCAAAACAACTTTATTTAAATGAGATACTTTCCGAGATCCACAAATAAATATATTTGTCATGATTTACTTCTGGTCTTAGTCAAAACAAAGGCATATATTTTCTCAGCCTGCCCTTGTTGATATAAAGCGGCGGTTGCGGCCGTCAATGTTGCCCCTGACGTAAATAAATCATCAAAAAGCAAAAGGTTTTTTCCTGCAATATTCTCTCTGTCGGCAATAAAGACATTTCTTAAAATATTAAATCTCTCATTAAAATTAAATATCTTTTTAAGCTGTGGCGTTTCTTTTTTCTTTTTTAAGGAATTTGGATGAAATGGGGTTTTCAGGCGAAAGCTGATGCCTTTTGCCATCTCTTGGACGGGTTGATAATCTCTAAAAATTTTTGAAGGTGGGATAGGAACGATCCCTTCCATTAAATTATCGATCTGCCATTCATTCTTTATAAAATTTACTGAAATCCTTATTATTTTGGGTAAGACCGATTTATCGAACCTATATTTTAATCTATATAGCAACTCGCCTACATCTGTTCTTGAAGTATCAAAAACTTTTTGACATCTTTCGCCATATCCAGCAAATTCACTTTCCAATGTGTGTAAATCCAAGGCATAACCTTCATGCCAATTGCCGTTTATTTTTATGGGATTTATTTTAGTCTTAAATCTCTTGGCTAACCACTCAGAGATTTTAAACATAGCCGTTCTGTCGAAACCACTCCACCGCCTCTTCCAAAGCCCGCCGCACCGAAGTGGGAACATATCCCAATTCCTGCGCCGCCTTGGAGGAGTCGAAGTACATGTACTTTTTCGCCATACGCACTGCGGTGACGGTCATGCGGGGTTCCTTGCGACTGACGTGCCTGGCCCAAAATTCGGCGAGATAGGCCATAGGCAGGACCACGCCGTAGGCCAGTTTCACCGTGGGCGCGGGGATGCCGCTGATCTCCGCCAGCATCTGAAAGATCTGGGAGAGGCTTAAGTTCTCGTGCCCCAGGATATACTTCTCCCCTACCCTCCCCTTCTCTTCAGCCAGCAAATGGCCCCGGGCCACGTCAATGACGTGCACCAGGTTAAGCCCGGTCTCCAGGTACGCGGGCATGCGGCCCTGGAGATAGTCTATCACCATCCGGCCCGTGGGGGTGGGCCGGGAGTCCCAGGGGCCTACGGGGGTGCTGGGGTTGACCACCACCAGGGGCAGCCCCTTGGCCGCGAAATCCAGGGCCGCCTCTTCCGCCAAGAATTTGGAACGCTTATAATCGCCCACCATCTCGGATATGCTAACCGGGGTCGCTTCGGTGCCGGGAGTGCCGTTCCCCGGATTGCCCAGGGCGCCGACGGTGCTGGTATAGACGACCC
>DYJG01000229.1:0-2363 GCA_020723225.1 Desulfobacca acetoxidans
AAAGAGATCGTCCGGACCTGGCTGAACTCCCCCTTTGACGGGGGCCGCCACCAGGAACGGCTGGAACTATTGGAACAATTGGCCCGGGAGGCCTGTCCTCCAGCGGATAAGGCATGAGAGACGATTTGGCTCATACTGACCCGGAAATCTACGCGGTCATCGAACGGGAGCGGCAGCGGCAACTCCAAAAATTGGAGATGATCGCGTCCGAAAACTTTGTCAGCGCCGCGGTGATGGAGGCCCAGGGGTCCATCCTCACCCATAAGTACGCGGAAGGATACCCGGGCCGCCGCTATTACGGCGGCTGCGAATACGTGGACACCGCCGAAAACCTGGCGTTGAGCCGGGTAAAGGAACTCTTCGGGGCCAAGTACGCCAATGTCCAGCCCCATTCCGGCACCCAGGCCAACATGGCCATTTATTTTACCTACCTCCAGGTGGGAGACACCATTCTGGGCATGAACCTGGCCCATGGGGGGCACTTAAGCCACGGCGCCAGCGTAAACTTTTCCGGCCGCCTCTTCAAAGCCGTGAATTACGGGGTGGACCGGGACCACGAAGAGATCGATTTCGACGCGGTAGCCGCGTTGGCCCGGCAGCACCGCCCCAAGCTGATCATTGCCGGGGCCAGCGCATATCCCAAGGCCATGGATTTTTCCAAGTTCGCGGACATCGCCCGGGAGGTGGGGGCGTATCTCATGGTGGACATCGCCCATATCGCCGGGCTGGTGGCCGTGGGCCTGCACCCGGACCCCGTGCCCGTGGCCGATTTCGTCACTTCCACCACCCACAAGACCCTCCGGGGGCCCCGGGGCGGCCTGATCCTGGCCCGGGAGCAATACGGCAAAGCCCTGGACAGCCAGATCTTCCCCGGCATGCAGGGCGGTCCCTTGATGCACATCATCGCCGCCAAGGCCGTGGCCTTTAAAGAGGCTTTGGCCCCGAAATTCAAACTCTACCAGGAACAGGTGGTGAAAAACTCCCGCACCCTGGCCCGGGAATTCCTGCAAAGGGGCTACCGCCTGGTGGCAGGGGGCACCGACACCCACCTGATCCTGGTGGATCTCTCCGCCACCGGCCTCACCGGCCAGGAAGCGGAAGACGCCCTGAATCACGCGGGCATTACCGTCAACAAAAACGCCATCCCCTTCGATCCCCGGCCCCCCAAGGTCACCAGCGGCATCCGGGTGGGGACCCCGGCCCTGACCACCCGGGGCATGAAGGAAGGGGAAATGGCCGTGATCGCCGACTTGATGCACCAGGCCCTGAGCACTCCCAAGGACACCGCCTTGTTGGAACGGCTCCAGGCCCGGGTCAAGGATTTTTGTGTCCAGTTCCCCATGTTCGCGGACGAATGGAAGATAGAGTAGCTTTCAGCTTTCGGCGGTCAGCTATCAGCTAAAAAGACTCACCACAGAGACACAGAGAACACAGAGATGCACAGAGAGTTTAATTTGGCCCTTGGCGCTCAGCGCCAAGGGCCAATTTTAATTCTCTGTGAAACTCTGTGCCCTCTGTGTCTCTGTGGTTTAATTTTTAACCGACCGCTGATAGCTGAAAGCTGATAGCTATTTACCCTTGCCCCTCCTTTGGTATAAGATAACCCCATGCGCTGCCCCTACTGCCACAGCACCAACAACAAGGTGATCGACTCCCGCCCGAGCCGCGAGGCCAACGCCATCCGCCGGCGCCGGGAATGCCTCAACTGCGCCCGGCGGTTCACCACTTACGAGCAGGTGGAAGAGACCATGCCGCTCATCATCAAGAAAGACGGCCGCCGGGAGACCTACCAGCGGCCCAAGATCGCCGAGGGCATCAAAAAGGCCTGTGAGAAGCGCCCGGTCTCCATCGACGCCATCGAAAATTTTCTCGACCAACTGGAGCGGGAGATGCTGGAGAGCGGCCAGCGGGAGATTCCCTCCTCCTGGATCGGCGAAAAGGTGATGAACCAACTGCGGCAGTGGGACGAAGTGGCCTTCGTGCGCTTCGCCTCCGTCTACCGCCACTTCACCGACGCCACGGACTTTATGAACGAAATCCGCAAGTTGCTGGAATCCCGGAAGGAAGGGGAGAAATAAAAAATTTACCACAGAGGCACAGAGGACACAGGGATTCACAGAGATTATTTTTTGGTTAGGCGGGGAACCCGCCTAACCAAAATATTTCTCCTCTGTGAAACTCTGTGCTCTCTGTGTCTCTGTGGTGAAATCTTTTTATGGACGATGCAACCTACATGAAACTCGCCCTCCGCCTGGCGGCCAAAGCCGCAGGCCGGGTTTCTCCCAACCCCATGGTGGGCGCGGTGGTGGTGAAAGAAGGCCGCATCATCGGCCGGGGGTATCACCGCGCCTACGGCCTACCCC
>DYJG01000229.1:2373-5198 GCA_020723225.1 Desulfobacca acetoxidans
GCGGCTCAAGGCGCGGACCTCTACGTCACCCTGGAGCCTTGCAACCACCAGGGGCAAACGCCGCCCTGCACCCAGGCGGTGCTAAACGCGGGCATCCGCCGGGTGGTCATGGCCACCCGGGACCCCAATCCCCGGGTGAATGGCGGTGGCGCCGAGTTTTTGCAGGCTCAGGGTTTGCAGGTGGAAATCGGCCTGCTGGCGGAGGAGGCCCGGCGGCTCAACGAAGCCTGGTTTAAGTGGGTGGAAACCGGCTTGCCCTTTGTCGTCGCCAAGGCCGCGGCCTCCCTGGACGGCAAGACCGCCACCGCCGGCGGCGAGTCCCAGTGGCTCACCGGCGAGCAGGCCCGATCTTACGGCCACCAACTGCGCCATGAACTCGACGCCATCCTGGTGGGCGTGGGCACGGTCTTCGCCGACGACCCGCAATTAACCGTGCGCCTCCCTAAACACACCACGAAAAACGAAAAACGAAAAACGAAAAACGGGTTCAAAGACCCGGTCCGCATCGTCCTGGACAGCCGCCTGCGCTTACCTCTGAGCGCCCGGCTGCTGCACCTGGACTCGCCCGCGCCCACCTGGATCGCCTGCACCCCCGCGGCCCCGAAGGATAAGATCCAGGAGATCAGGGACTTGGGCGTGGAGGTGCTGATGTTGCATTCAGAACCGGGCGGCCTGGTGGCCTTGAAACCACTGTTGGCGGAACTGGGCAGCCGCCGGATCCAGAGCCTCCTGGTGGAAGGCGGGGCCGAAACCCTGGGCTCGTTTTTCGACCAACGCCTGGTGGATAAATTTTACTTTTTCTACGCCCCCAAAATCCTGGGCGGCAAAACCGCTCCCGGCATGCTGGCCGGCGCCGGAGTGAAGCATTTGGGGAATGCGTTGCAGGCCAAGGATTTGGAAGTCAGGAAGTTTGGGCCGGATTTGTTGGTAACGGGGTATTTGTAAGGTGAGAACACGTAGGGTGCGTTCCACGCACCAATATTTGGCGCGTAAGGCAGAACCCCTTGAACTTTATTCGAAAACCACCCTCTGTCATTCTGAACGGAGCGAAGCGGAGTGAAGAATCTTGTATTTAGGCGCATAAGAAGCGCTCTCTCTGCTGATAGGATTAATCATGGATTCCTTTGGAAGATTGCTTTCTTTCTCAATCGGTTACATGATGCAAAGATAAGCTACAGCCTAAAACATAATAGGGAAGACACAATAGTCGTGCTTATTGATGTTCCTGGCCAGAGGTGGGAAGTTGATTTTTTCGAGGATGGCTCCATTGAAGTCGAGAAATTTATCATCACCTTTGTAGAAGGTAATGGCGATTTGATAGAGGAGTTATTCAGAGAGTTTTCAGATTAGACCGAGGAATATATCCCCATTCTTTTATTGATATGATCAAAGCCTAGAATATCCAAAGATAGATTCTTCACTCCGCTGCGCTCCGTTCAGAATGACAAAATAGCGTACAACTATTGAAAAATTATTTAAGAACAATTTCCAGTTAACACTTATAGGAGTATGGGGATAGGCAGGCGTACCCGTAGCGGTTGTCCCCGCCCTTAATTCCAGGTATCCACTCACACTGACACAAACACTATGTCCAAAATCCTCTACGCCGTCCACGGCACTGCGCATGGGCATGCGATCCGGGCTTTGAGCATTGCCCGGCGGTTTCCTGAGCACGAGTTTCTCTTTGTCAGCCACGAGGCGGGGCCCGCGATTTTGCAGGGCGAATACCCGGTGGTGGACATCCCCAGCCTGGGGACCGTCTTTACCAAACACCGGGTGGACACCTGCGCCACGTTGAAAATGAACCTCCCGGTCTTCTGGCGCCGCCGGGCCATCATGCGCCGGGTCCTGAAGCTGATGGATAGTTTTCAGCCGGACGCGGTGATCAGCGACTACGAATTCTTCCTGCCCCGGGCCTGCCGGAAGCTTGGCGTGCCTTGCCTCTCCATCGACCACCAGCACGTCATCACCGCCTGCCATCATTCCCTTCCTTGGGGGGAGTACCCCAGTTATCTCGCCACCAGCCTGGCGGTGCGGCTTCTTTTCAGCCGGGCCACGGATTACCTGGTGATCTCCTTTTACCAGCCGCCGGTGAAACCGGGATTAAGGGCCAAAATCCTGCCGCCGCTGCTCCGGGACACGGTCCTGGCCCGGCAGCCTGAAGACCGCGGTCACGTCCTGGTGTACCAGAGCTATATCACCGACTTCAGCAAATTTACGGTCTTTGTGGAGGCTCTGAAGCGGCCGGTGATCGTCTACGGGGTGCCGAAGGAGGGCAGGGAAGGCAATATTTTATACAAGCCCAAGTCCGAGGAAGGCTTCCTGGAGGACCTGGCCTCTTGCGCCTACGTGGTCTGCGGCGGCGGCCACTCCATGATCTCCGAGGCCTTATACTACGGCAAGCCGGTGATTTCCTTTCCCATCAAAGGCGCGTTCGAGCAGTTCCTGAACGCCCTTTATATCGAGCGCCTGGGCTATGGCCGGGGTATCACCGCGGTCCCTCACCTCGACCCCGGGATGATTCCGGTTTTTGAATCAAGGCTGGAAGAATTCCGGAACCGCATCCGGGAGAGAATTTTTTGCGGGAATGAGGAGATTTTCCGGCAGGTGCAGGAGTTTATCCAGCATCAAAAACTGGATTATTAGGGTAGGGTGCGTCTCACGCACCATTTTGGGTGCGTAAAACGCACCCTACTCCATGCGGAGCTTGGGAACGAGGAAGAAAGGATTCTTGCGCCTTTGCGCCGTGGCGTCTTTGCGTGAGATAAAGTTATACTGAGCGACTTAATTAACCGCGGTTGACATTCTCTGCGGCCTCTGCGCCT
>DYJG01000230.1 GCA_020723225.1 Desulfobacca acetoxidans
GACACCCCCTCCTTCTGGGGGCAGACGCTGGGGCTGACCTGGCCTTTCTGGGTGGCCAACATCATGGAGATGATCGAACGCCTGGCCTATTACGGCGTGCGGGTGGTCATCCCCATCTATATCGCCCAGGCCGACGAGATCGGCGGCCTGCACTTTTCCCAGGGCGACAAGGGGGTCATTTTCCTCTGGTGGGCCATGGTACAGTCGTCCCTGCCCATCGTCACCGGCGGCTTCGCCGACCGCTACGGGTATAAAAGGCAGATCGTACTGGCCATCTTCCTAAAGGTCCTGGGCTACCTGCTGATGGCCACCCAGCGCACCTTTTGGCCGTTTTTCGCGGGCTGCCTGTTTCTGGCCGCGGGCACCGCGGTCTTCAAGCCCCCCATTCAGGGCACTTTCGTCAGAACCCTGACCCATCAAACCTCCGGGGTGGGCTGGGGCTTCTTCTACATGGTGATCAACCTCGGCGCCTTTCTAGGCCCGCCCCTGGCCCATTTTCTCCACGGGTATTCCTGGCCCGCGGTTTTTTACGGCTGCGCCGCTCTGGTCAGCCTGAACCTGTTGTGGCTGTTCACCTACCGGGAAGTGGAATCAGGGAGCGAAAAGGAAGGCGGCGTCTGGCAGGTATTGCGGGAAACGGGCCGTGAGATCCTGAACCCCCGTCTGCTTGTATTTATTGCCATTATTTCCGTATTTTGGGCGGTGCTGGAACAGCTCTGGGACATGCTGCCCAATTTCATCGTCGATTGGACCGACAGTTCCTCCCTGGCCCGGCACCTGCCGGAGTACATGCTCTCCCGAAATCTCTCCCGAGGGCCGCAGATCGCCCAGGAATGGGTCATCAACCTCAATCCCTTTCTCATCATCTTCCTGGTCGTGCCGCTGTCCTGGTACTTCAACCGGGTGATGCGCCGGCTTACTTCCATCTTTTTCGGCTTTCTTTTCGTCACTGCAGGAATTTATCTGGTGGGCTCCAGCATGTCCATTTACGTTTGCCTGGCGGGCCTTGCCTGTTTCACCGGCGGGGAGATGATGTGTTCCCCTAAGATGCGGGAGTACCTGGCCGTGATCGCGCCCCCGGGCAAGAAGGCGCTCTATATGGGTTACGCCAGCATTCCTTATGCCTTCGGCTGGGGCTACGGTTCCTATCTGGGGGGGAAGCTCTATGAACGTGCCGGCGAAAAGGCGAATCTGGCCCTCAGGTACCTGTCCGAAGTGCTCCAGGTCCAGGACCTGCCGCACCGTTCCCAGGCCTTTGCCAGATTGACAGAGATGTTGGGGCAGACGCCAGCGGAGGTGACCCGGCTGTTGTGGGATAAGTACGATCCCAGTTGGGTCTGGATGCCTTTTGCCATCGCCGGGATTTTCGCCTCCATCGCCATGTTTGTCTTCATCCGCGTTGCCGTGCGCTGGCATGATGTGAACGCGTGAAAAGACAGTTCAAAGTTCAACACCTTGAACTTTGAACTGTCTTTAAAAAGACAGAAGGTGTGGCGAGCTGAAACTCATACCACACCCTCTCTTAAACCGGGGTCATAAACCCCAATGACTTCAGGATGAATTACATTGCTTGTTTGGCTTTTTTAGCCTTTTTGGCTTTGGGAGCCTTTTTGGCTTTTTTTCCCTTCTTCATTTTGACTTTAGCACAGACTTTTTCTGCTGCGTCTTCCGCCCGGGCGGCAGCCGCTTCAGCCTTGTTGGCAGCGGCGGAGGCCCGCGGGACGGGGACTTTGGCATCCTGTGCAGCCGCTTCCGCCTTTACAACCGACGCGGCAGCCCGATCTGCAGAAGCTTTGGCCTGCTCCATGTACATTTTGCACTGATCATAGTACTTTTGGCAGCAGCCAGCACCCCCCAGCACCAGGGCAAAGACCGCGAGGAGCGCCAAGGCATAGCCTTTGCTCATCAACGCCTTCCTCATCGATTACCCCCTTTCGGAGAGAACTTTATCCTCTCCTAAAATTTGCTGAGTCTACCCCAGGTGCTACTTCCGCATCTTCTTCATCAGGCAGGCCTCTGCCTTGGCAGCAGCAGCCTCAGCCCGATCCGCCGCGGCCTCAGCTTTGTCAGCCGAAGCTTTGGCGTCCGCAGCCGCCATTTCGGCGTTGCGAGCCGCGCTATCCGCCTTGGACGCCGAGGCCGCCGCCTGATCGGCGTACATCTTGGCCTCATCGACGTTCTTTTTGCAGACGTCGCAGCAGCCTGCTCCCATGGCGAGGACAAAGGCCATGAGAATCGCGAAAGCAAAACCCTTCCTTACCAATGCTTTCCTCATCATCTATCCCCCCTTTTCAAAGAGATGGTTAAAGGTTAGTAAGATGCCCACATTTAATAATAGTGGCTGTAAAATATCAAGAAAAATTATAGCCTCCCCAATATTTTTTTTTGCCGGGGAGAGAAATAATTTCTCGAACTTCCTTTATTGTCAATAAATATAGTCTGTTAACTATTGCCATCTTTTGGGCCTAATCGGGACATTTCCCCCCAATTCCGGCCGCTCCGCAGTTCCACCACCAACGGCGCCCGAAGTTGGATCACTTCTTCCATCACCCGCTGCACCACCCGGGCGGTGGCCGCCAGTTCCCCGGCCGGCACTTCGAACAGCAGCTCATCATGAATCTGCAACAACATCCTACCGGACAAACCATCATTTTGCAAGGCCGGTTCCATCTCCAGCATGGCTTTTTTAATAATATCCGCGGCAGTGCCCTGGAGCGGGGTGTTGATGGCGGCGCGTTCCGCCTCCTGGCGCAGGATGCGGTTGCCGCTGTTGATCTGGGGAATCTGCCGCCGCCTTCCTAAGAGCGTCGTTACCCAGCCCTGGCGCCGGGCTTCCTCCAGGGTTTCCTCCAGGTAGGCCTTGACCCGGGCGTGGCGCTGGAAATAGCGGTGGATAAAATCCTGGGCCACCCGGTTGCCCACTCCCAGTTGCTTGGCCAACCCGAAGGCGCTCATGCCGTAAATGATGCCGAAATTGATGACCTTGGCCTGGCGCCGCATCTCGGAGGTCACCAACTCCGGGTGGATGCCGAAGACTATGGCCGCGGTCTGCCGGTGAATGTCCACCCCCTCCCGGAAGGCCTTAAGCAGCTCGGGATCTTCGGAAAAGTGGGCCAGCAGCCGGAGTTCCATCTGGGAGTAATCGCCGCTTAGAAAGACGTGGCCCTCTTGCGCCACAAAGGCCTGGCGGATCTGGGCCCCCATTTCCCCCCTGACCGGGATGTTCTGTAAATTCGGGTCCCGGCTGCTCAGCCGGCCGGTGGCGGCCACGGACTGCAAAAAGGTGGTGTGCACCCGGCCCGTTTCCGGGTCGGCCAGGCGCAGGAGCGCGTCCACGTAAGTGGCCTTGAGTTTCCCCAGGCTGCGGTATTCCAGGACTTTAGAGGCGATGGGAATCTCAGGGGCCAAACTCTGGAGCACCTCGCTGTCCGTGGAGTACGCGGTTTTGCCTTTGGTCTTCTTTTGGGGGGCGATCTTTAATTTCTCGAAGAGAATGCGGCTCAATTGCTGGGGGGATTGGATGAGAAAGGTCTCTCCCGCGGCCTCGTAAATTTCCTGCTCCAGCCGCTGCATGTCCTTTTCCAGGTCTTGCCCGAAGCGCCGGAGCCATTCCCGGTCCAAGAGTATGCCCCGGGCCTCCATGCGGGCCAGCACGGCGAGCAGGGGCAATTCCAGGCCGGCGTACAGGTCCCAGAGGCCTTCTTTTCGTAAATCCGCCGCAAGCAAGGGCCAGATGCGGAGAGCCGCGTCAGCGCGTTCGCAACCATAACGGCAGGCCAAATCCGGGGCCAGGTCCGCGGCGGCGATGGGCCGCCCCGCCAGTTCCCGGGGACCGGGCAGGTTGAGGCCCAGGTAATGCAGCGCCACGTTCTCCAGGTTCTGCTCATAGCGCACCGGGTTGAGTAAATAGGAGGCCAGCAGGATGTCCCCGCTGAGTCCGGCCGGCTCCGGCGCATGGCGCGTTGCCGCCAGCATCGCGGCCTTTAGATCGGCGCCCACCTTGCTGATGCGGGCATCGGTCCACAGCGGGCGTAACCTTTCCCAAACGGCCGGTAAAGGCAGTTCGGTCCCGAAGGTGGTATAGGCCCCTTCTCCTTCCCGCCAGGCCAGGCCCAGTCCCGCCGCGGGAGCCAAAGCCGGGTGCTGCTCGCCTAACACGAAAAACACGGCCATGACCCCGCTTTCCCGGATGGCCGTGGCCGCCCGGTCCAGGTCGGCCGGGGTTTGCACCAAAGAAAAAGCCCCTGCCTGGGCCGCGTCAAACCCCAGTTCTTTATTGAATTTGCTGAATTCCAGCTCCACGAAGAGCCTGCGCAGGGCCTCCCGGTCCCAGGGGCCGGGCTGCAAATCCTGGACATCCACCTCCAGGGGCACCGCTGCCTCCAGCAGTCTCAGCTTCTTGCTCAAGCGGGCCTGGTCCGCGAATTCCCGGAGGCGGCTTTTTAAGGCCTTTTCTTTAATTTCCTCCACGTGGTCCAGGAGATTTTCCAGGCTGTGGTATTTGGCGATCAGCTTGAGGGCCGTCTTTTCCCCGATGCCCGGCACCCCGGGGATATTGTCGCTGGCGTCCCCGGCTAAAGCCCGCACCTCCACCAACTCCCCGGGGGTAAGGCCGAATTTTTCCTTAATGGCTTGCGTGTCGTAGCGTACGTCCTTCATGGGATCCCACATGGTCACCCCTTCCTGCACCAGGGGCAGCAGGTCCTTGTCCCCGGATATGATCTCCACCTGAAACCCCTCTTCCCTGGCCCGGTGGACCAGGGTGCAGATGAGGTCGTCCGCCTCAAATCCCTCCTTAATCAAGGCCGGCAGGTTCAGGCCCGCGATAATTTGGTGAATGTAAGGGAGTTGCATGGCCAAATCATCGGGCATGGGGGGGCGGTGCGCTTTGTATTCTGCGTATTCCTTATGCCGAAAGGTAGGCCCTTTGGCGTCGAAGGCCAGGGCCAGATACCGGGGCTGCCGCTCCCTAAGGACCTTGAGCAGCATGTTGGTGACCCCGAACGCGGCGTTGGTGGGAAATCCCTTGGAATTGGTGAGGCCCCGGATGGCATGAAAGGCCCGGTAGATATAGGAGCTGATGTCGATGAGGTCGAGGAGCGGCTTGTCCTGGGGCATAGGCAGCTTATACCGCTCCCGGACCTGCCTGTCAATAATTGATCAGTGAGCAGTGAGC
>DYJG01000231.1 GCA_020723225.1 Desulfobacca acetoxidans
ACCGGGATAAAGCCCACCGGCCAGTTCATCTTCCGGGCGAAGGGGGGCATGGCCGGGGTGCCCCGGACCACGAAACCTTGATATGCGCCGGGATAGAGTTCGCTGGTGGCCCGGGAGGCCTCCAACGCGGCCAGAAAACTCCTGCCGTCCGTGCCGATGAAGCCGATTTTCACCTTGTCCATAATAATTCTATTCCTCTCGGGACCCGGTGGGGCGGAATTGTCTCCTTATAGCAATAAGGCCGCGGCAAATCCATCATAAAAACACAAGCGGCTCTCAGCTATTCTGGTTCCCAAGATGTGCTTGGGAACCCAGGTAGGCGCAAAGCTTGGCTTTGCGTATCAGGAGTTGATCAGCCCCCACTGCCGGGGCGAGCGTTGCCCAAGCACAGCTTGGGCAACAAGTGCGTTCCCAAGTACAACTTGGGAACGAGGGGAGGTTGACGCAAATCCATCATAAAAAGCTGACTGCTGAAAGCTGATAGCTGACAGCCCGGGCCTCGTTTGCTAATATGGCGAAGATCGACCGGCAGGGGGGTATTTCCGTTTCCAAAATGACTCTCTCTTTTGAACTGACCATCTTCAGCAAGCTCTTCGCGGCGGTGGCCGAGGAGATGGGGATCGTGCTCAGGAAGAGCGCGTTTTCCCCCAACATCAAGGAGCGCCGGGATTATTCCTGCGCCTTGTGCACTGCCGACGGCGAGCTTCTGGCCCAGGCCGCGCACATCCCCGTGCACCTGGGGGCCCTGCCCCGGACTTTGGCCCGGGTGCTGCCGGACTTCCCTTTGGCTCCGGGGGACGTGCTGCTGCTGAACGACCCTTACTGGGGCGGCACGCATCTGCCGGACCTCACGGTCATTGCCCCGGTCTACACGAGAGAGCGCCTGGCCTTTTACCTGGTAAACCGGGCGCACCACGCGGACGTGGGCGGCTCCACTCCCGGCTCCATGCCTCTGGCCAAAAGCCTGGAGGAGGAAGGGGTGGTCATTCCTCCCACTTATCTGTTCAAAGAAGGGCGGCTGCAGGAAGATTTTTTAAACCGCCTCGTCTCCCGCATGAGGGTGCCCTCCGAGCGCCGGGGGGACCTCCAGGCGCAGTTGGCCGCGCTGTACCGGGGCCAGGAGCGTCTTCCCGTCTTGATCGACCGCTATGGCCTTAATAAAATCCTGGAGATGAGCCGGGCCTTGCTGGATTATTCGGAACGGGCCATGCGGGAGCTGATTGCCACCATTCCCGACGGCTCCTATCATTTTACCGATTATCTGGACGATGACGGCTACGGCCGCCGGGATTTGGCCATCCGGCTGACCCTCACCGTTACCGGAGACACTGCGGCCCTGGACTTCCGGGCCAGCGACGACCAGGCAGAAGGCGGCGTCAACGCGGTGCCCCCGGTGGTGGACGCGGCCTGCTTTTACGTCTTTCTGACGCTGTTGGCGGAGGAGTATCCCATCAATCAGGGCTGCTTCCGGCCTTTAAGCATTCTGACCCGCCCCGGCAGCCTCCTGGACCCGATTTATCCCGCGGCGGTGGCCGCGGGCAACGTGGAAACCTCCCAGCGCCTGGTGGACGTGGTTCTGGGGGCTTTGGCCCCGGCCCTGCCTAAAGAGATTCCCGCCGCGTCCCAGGGGACCATGAACAATCTGGCCTTCGGGGGTGTGAACCCGGACACCGGCCAGGAGTTCACCTACTATGAAACCATCGGCGGGGGCATGGGCGCGGGGCCGGGCAAGGCCGGCCTGGATGGGGTGCATACCCACATGACCAACACCAGGAACACGCCGATAGAGGTCCTGGAGCACGACTACCCCCTACTGGTGGAGCGCTACGCCCTTAGAGAAAACTCTGGCGGCCCCGGCCGCTTCCCCGGCGGCCGGGGCCTGGTCCGGGATTTCCGTTTTCTCGCGCCGGTCACCGTCAGCCTTTTAAGCGAGAGACGGGAGCACGCCCCTTACGGCCTCCAGGGCGGGGGAGCGAGCGCGGTGGGGGAAAACCTGCTTATCACGGAGGAAGGGGAAGAGAGACTGCCAGGCAAGATCAACCTGCCCTTGCCTGCGGGCAGCCGATTATCCATCCGCACGCCGGGGGGCGGGGGCTGGGGGGAAGATTAGGTTGGAGGAGGCCTGGACAGTCATATAAAGTTTCGTTAAAGAAATTAAGTCCCTTATTCTTATTCTTTATGCTTTCTCTCAATATGCTTTTTAAGTGAGCCGCACCCTTTCAATCCAGGCGGTGGTAACCGCCGATGTCTTTCCCGAGCCGTCTTTGACTTTGAAGTAAACCGTCTTGACCCCAGGATTGGCGTTCAGAAAGGTATAGGTTGGGGTCCGGGAATAGGTCTGCCAGGCGGCCCTCCCGAAGTTCGGGTCTTCACTGGCCATATAATGGGTGGGAGTGGCGCCCCCTACGGTGTTGTTCAGAGTGACCCTGCGGCGGGTGGTGGAGGCAGCGCCGTTATTGATTTGGAAAGAGCTGATCACCGGCGCAAGTTGCGCCAGTTTCGCCTGCATGTCGGGAGTCAAATGTACGACCAGCTCCGCGTTTAACACCCCGGAATTCGGATCCACATAGGGTCCCTGCCCCACCAGAGTATTGAAGATCTGGCTGGCGCCGATGGCATAGGAGCGGGAGTTCCACGCGGGGGACGCCGAGCCGTTCCCGGCCGCGGCCGGATTGATGGCGGTATCGACATCGAGGGCAAAGATGGAAATCGTGTTGTCGCTATTACGTACGATCTCCAGGCGGCGGAACTGCTGCGGGAAGTCCCGGAGCGAAGGGGTCTCGATTTCCCAGAAACCGTATTCGGGCCCCAGGCCCGGAGGCGGCGGTTGGGGAGTGATGGTGTTGCGGTGCGCGTGCCCCGAGAGCCAGGCGATGAGGTTGGGATAGCCGTGGAGCATATTGAGCAGCGCCCCTTCGGGGTCCCGGGAGCCAGTGGGATTATAGGTATTTGCCGCGTCCCAGAAAGGCATTAATGGAAAAAAGGGATTGGGTTGTTCCGGGGTCGGCAGACTGTTGGCATAAGGCCGGATGGGGATATGGGCGCAGATGACCATAAGTTCCCCCGCGTTCTGGCCGTCTTCGAGCTCTTGCACCAGCCACTCGTAGCGCTGCTGGTCGAGACAGCCGGCGGCGTTGCCTTCTACCTTGTCGGTATCGTCCAAGACGATGAATTTGATGGGAATATCGGCCTTCGGAGAGAAGGAGTAGCAGGCAAAGCCGTCCTGGACATTGTTGTCTGAGAAGCCGTGACCCACCGGTTGCGTAGTGGTATGGAAGAATTGTCTCATCCAGTTGCTGAGGGTGAGTGAGCGGCGCTTCGGGTCCGCGGCTACTTGCGGGGGCTGGGGGAATTGAGCTTCCGGCCCGGCGAAGATGATATCCCCATATGGCGTCGAGCCGTCCACGACCCCCTGATAATAGCCGGTTTGGCTGAGGACCAGTTGGAAATCAGGGGGTACGGTGGTGGGCTGCCCCATGTTGAGGACCCCGGCGCCCACCAGGGCCTGGCGGACTTTCTTGACTGCATGGTAAGAGCCCATCCAGAACTGATCGTGGTTGCCCACCACCTGGTACCAGGGGATGGACTTGTCGAGCCCGGCCGCCTGGTAGGCCTTCTGATAGCCGATGGTCGCGGCTCCCAGGTGCGCGCCGGAGCTGGGGGTAATCAACTTGCCGTCGAGGACGTCGATAAACCAGCGGAGTTCATTGAACTGGGTGTTGTTGGCCGCATCGCCCAAAGAGAGGCCGAAATCAAAGGGCGAGAGCCGGTGCACAAAGTTGATGGTTTGCACCGCGGCGTCCAGGACGTGGGTGGTGGAGAGGATGACTCCGGAATACGCCGAAGAATTGCCGATGGGCGCTCCCCCCGGCGTCTTAGGGTCAGGGTATTGGTACCCGACATAGGGCACCTGGGCCGGGCTTTCCTTGTCGGTGATGTGGATATCGCTCATGGTGAAGAAGGTCAGAAGCGTCGCGGCCTGGGGATCACGGACCGATAGCGGAGCCGGCGGCGGATTGGTATAGTTTTGGACCGCCATGGCTGGCTTGATGTAAGGGTAGCGGGGCCCGGTGGGAAAGCCGTTCGCGTCCGGATGCCACACCCCGTAGTTGTAGGCCGGATATTGAGCCAACTGGCACGGCCGCATCGGCGGGTCCGGCGGATTCGGGGCCGCGGCGACCACCGTCTTATCAAGAGTGGTGAAGACCCGGGAAGTAATGGGGTACGTCGGCGCCTTGCTCCCCGCCCCGGCCAGCGCCTGCTCCAGGTTACCGAGAACCGACCAATCCAGCCCCAGGACTGCCACACAACCCACACAATACTTTACAAAACATCTTCGGGAAACGCCCATGGTCATTCCTTGCACATTAACTGATATGCTGCGGCCGTCTTGACCGTGTCAGTCAAACGATTCTTTGTGGTCTTTTTATCGAGCCCCGGCTCCGAAGGTTTTCTCTTTGCCTCAGAATTATTCTCGGTGGAACGCCACTCTTTCTTAAGGGGTTTTTTTTAGATCTCCCGCTAGACAAAGCGAAGTTAGCCAATAGCATCAAAAACATAACTGGTGCATTCGCAAAATTTTAAAAAATCTTGTTAAGAATCTCATGGAAAAATGACTCATTCTCCACCCCTTCAAAATGCTTGACATTCCTGGTTCTGGAGTGATAATTTGAGTAATGAGCTTGGATCCGGCAAGCGCGGACTGAGACTCGGCGGTGGCGAAAAAAATCCCTACCCCAGAGTTGCGGTCTGGGGTTTTTTTTATGCAAATCATCAGCGATGTGGCGCAGATGCGCCGGATGGGCCGGGATTGGCGGGTGCAAGGGCAAAAAATTGCCCTGGTGCCCACCATGGGCTATTTTCATGAAGGCCACCTGTCGCTCATGCGCTACGGCCGGGAGACCGCCGATAAGGTGGTGGTGAGCTTATTCGTCAACCCCGCGCAGTTCGGGCCGAATGAAGACCTGGCCCGCTACCCCCGGGACCTGGAGCGGGACTCTGGGATGGCCCGGGAGGTGGGGGTGGACGTGCTCTATACCCCCCCGGCGGAGGCCATGTACCCTGCGGGGTATCAGACTTACGTGACCGTGGAGGCGTTGAGCCGGCCGCTGCGCGGCGCGTCCCGGCCCGGGCATTTCCGGGGGGTGGCCACCGTGGTCTTGAA
>DYJG01000232.1 GCA_020723225.1 Desulfobacca acetoxidans
GTGCCCGAAGGCCACCGCCTCTTCACGGTAATGACCGTGCGGGAAAACCTGATCATGGGGTCCCTTTCGCCTGAAGCCAAGGCCAAGCGGGAGGAGACCATGGAATGGGTCTTCGGGTTGTTTCCCCGGCTCAAAGAGCGGGAAAAGCAGACCACCGGCACCCTTTCCGGCGGCGAACAGCAGATGGTGGCCGTGGGCCGGGGCCTGATGGCGCTTCCCAAGCTCATCATGTTCGACGAGCCGTCCCTGGGCCTGGCCCCCATCCTGGTGGCGGAGATCTTCAAGATCATCGAGCGTATCCGCGCAGAAGGGGTCACCGTCCTCATCGTCGAGCAAAACACCAAGCAGACCCTGGAAGTTTGCGACCGGGGCTACGTGTTGGAGAACGGCCGTATCGTCCTCTCCGACACCGGGAAGGCGCTGTTGAACAACGACCATGTCAAACAGGCGTATCTGGGGATATAATTAGCCGGATCGCCAAGACTTCCCCAAAGGAGGACCACCCATGCCCGTCAAGGATTTAATGAGCAAAAAACTGATCACCGTCAACGTGGACGATACCATCATGAAGGCCTCCAAGATGATGAAGGACAACGGCATTCAACATCTGCCCGTCCTGAAAAAAGGCGCCCTGGCGGGCATCGTCTCCGACCGGGACCTGAAGGAGGCCTCCCCTTCCAAGGCCACGGCCCTGGACATCCATGAGCTTTACTATCTGCTGGACACGATCACCGTGGGGACGGTGATGCCTAAGCGGCTCTTCACCATTGCCCCCATGGATACCGTGGAAAAGGCCGCGGCCGTGATGTTGAAAAACAACATCTCGGCTTTGCCGGTGGTCAGCCCGGAAGGGGCTCTGGAGGGCATCATCACCAAAGGCGACATCTTCCGGGCCTTCGTCTCCATCTCCGGCATCTACCAGGGAGAGTGGGCCATGGGCTTTGAGCTGGCGGACGAGCCGGGGTCCATCAAAGAGGTCACCGACATCATCAGGACCCACGGCGGCCGCATCGCCAGCATCCTGACCGGATACGAATGGGCGCCCCAGGGTTTCCGCCACGTCTACATCCGGGCCCGGGACCTGAAAGACGCCCAGGCCCTGCAGCAGGAGTTGGGCGGCAAGGTGAAGATTCTCTACTTTATCCACGAGCAAGTGGATTAAAGACCGTTTTTCGTTTTGCGTTTTACGTTTTTCGTTAGGGACCAGTGCGTCCTAAATCTGTGAGGAAGATAAAATGACTGCCGAATTCGATACTATGAGTTATCGCCGGCGTTACCGCGGTCTCATCGGCGTGAAGAGCAAGATGCCCATCCGGGACATGTCGGTGCTGAGCCGCATCTATACCCCCGGGGTGGGCGCGGTCTGCCGGGAGATCGAGAAAAACCCCGTTTCCTCCTACAGCCATACCTGCCGGGGCAATACCATCGCCCTGATCTCCGACGGCAGCGCGGTTTACGAATTCGGCAACGTGGGGGCATTGGCGGTGCTTCCCAAACTGGAAGCCAAGTCGGTGCTGTTCAAGACCTTTGCCAACGTGGACGCGGTGCCCATCGGCCTTAAGACCCAGGACGCCGATGAGATCGTGGAGATCGTCCGCACCCTGGCCCCTTCCTTCGGGGGCATCTGCCTGGAGGGGATCGCCGCGCCCAAGTGCTTCACCGTGGAGAACCACATCCGCAAGGCCGTCCGGGAGGCGGTGCTGCACCATGAATTCCACGCCGCGGGCATCATCGTCCTGGCCGCGCTCATCAATGCCCTGAAGGTGGTGGGCAAGGACCAGGAGGAAGTGCGCATCGTCATCAACGGCGCCGGGGCCTCCGGCATCGGCGTGGCCAAGGGGCTGATCGTGGCCGGCATGAAGAACATCGTGCTCTGCGACCGCCACGGCGCGCTGCGGGTGTACCGTCAGGCGGGCATGAACTGGGCCAAGTCCGAGATCGCCCGCCTGGTGGGTCCCCAGGACGTCAAGGGGAGCCTGGCCGAAGTCCTTAAAGGGGCCGACATCTTCATCGGCCTGTCTTCGGGAGGTTTGGTCACCCGGGAGATGGTCCGCAGCATGGCTAACGATCCCATCGTCTTTGCCCTGGCCCTGCCGGAGCCGGAAACCGGCGAGGCCGAAGCCAAGGCCGGCGGCGCGGCGGTGGTGGCCACGGGATTATCCGACAGTGAAAACCAGATCCGCTCCTCTTTAGTCACCCCGGGATTCTTCCGGGGCTGCCTGGACGTAGGCGCCAACCGGGTCAATATCGAGATGTACCTGGCCGCGGCCCGGGCATTGGCGGGCATGATTCCCGATGACAAGCTCTCCCCCCAAAACATCATCCCCAGGCAGATGGACTGGCACATCTCCCCGGTGATCGCCGAGGCCGTGGCCCGGGCCGCCCAGGAAACGGGAGTGGCCCAACTGGGTCCGGAGGTGGTGACTCCGGAGCGGATTCATGAACGCACCGAAAGCTACATCTATGAAGGGGAGATGGCCTGGCTGCCGTCCGAAGGCCAGGATTACGGCAGGATGAGCATCGACGAGGAGGCCCTGGAACTGCACCGCCGCTACCAGGGCTGCATCCAGGTGAACACCAAGGTGCCCATCAAGGACGAGTTCATCTATAACCGGCTCTATGCGCCCAAGCCGGTGGCCGAGGTGGTGCAGAAAATCCTCCAGGACCCCATGGCCGCGTATGACTATACCTGCAAGAACAACCTGGTGGCCATCGTCACCGACGGCAGCGCGGTGTTGGGCTTCGGCAATCTCGGCCCCCGGGCTGCGCTGCCGGTCATGGAAGGGAAGGCCATCCTCTTTAAGACCTTCGGCGGCGTGGAGGCCTTTCCCATCTGCATCACCACCCAGGAATCCGGGAAGATCGTGGAGCTGGTGGAAAACATTGCCCCCGCGTTTGCCGGCATCAACCTGGAGGACATCTCCTCCCCCCGCTGCTTTGAAATCGAGCGGACGCTGATTGAGCGGCTGGATATTCCCGTATTCCACGACGACCAGCACGGCACCGCGGTGGTGGCTCTGGCGGGGTTGATGAACGCCTTGAAGATCGTGGACCGGCAACTCGATGAGGTCAAGATTGTGGTCAACGGCGCGGGTGCGTCCGCCATCGCCTCGGTGAAGATCCTGCTCAAGGCCGGGGCCAAAAACATCGTGGTCTGCGACACCACCGGAGTGATTTATAAAGGCCGCGCCAAGGGGATGAACTTCATCAAGCAGGAGCTGGCCGCCATCACCAACCCGGAGCGGCAGAAAGGCTCTTTAGCCGACGTCCTGAAGGGCGCCGAGGTCTTCATCGGCCTCTCCGGACCCGACGTCCTGAACCGGGAGATGGTGGAGTCCATGGCCCCGGACCCCATTGTCTTTGCCCTGTCCAATCCGGCGCCGGAGATTCATCCGGACCTGGCCAGGCAGGGGGGCGCGGCGGTAATCGCCACCGGCCGCTCCGATTTCCCCAACCAGGTGAACAACTGCCTGGCCTTTCCCGGTATCTTCCGGGGCGCGCTGGACGTTAAGGCCCGGACCATCAACGAGGAGATGAACGTGGCCGCGGCCCACGCCATCGCCGGGCTGGTGGGGAACGACCTGGGACCCGGCTACATCCTGCCGGGGGCCATGGATTTCCGGGTCCCTCCGGCCGTGGCCCAGGCCGTGGCCCAGGCCGCCATGGCCACCGGCACCGCCCGGATGCAGATCGAATCGGAACGTGTGGCCCGGCATACCCGGGAATTCATCTACGACGAGAGACTGTCACTGCTGTAAAGCGGGCAAGCGGAGCGGCCCGGAGCGGCTGCAGCCCGGGACCTTTCTGGATATGCCGGTTTGAATAGTACTTATTTGCAATCAACCCCAGGGCATTGAATGACTATTGGTGGAGCGGGCCTCCGTGCCCGCTCCGGCCCTTACTATCCCGTTTTTTGTTTTCCGTTAAAAAGACTTCATCATTTCAGACAGTTACATGCGGCATCTGCTGCATGTGAAGTGAAACCGGGATTACCCCCCCCATAACAATTTCTAAAGCCTGTCCTGGCATTTTCATGCTATCTCGCAATCAAACGTAAATTTTTCCTAAGGGCAAACCTGGTATTCGCACCAGATGCATTCTGGGCGAAAAATAAGTTCATCCCACAATTTATTGCCTTTGGCTTGCGATTTGAATGAAGGCTGACCCGGCATTTTCAAATCCAACCCTTGACGTCCTCGGATTGTCTTCCTTTGTAATCAGGCTTATGATATTTTAATTAAGGTCGGCAAGCTTCGTTACCTTGATCGCCATTGCCGGTTGATATTCCCTGCGGAAGTGCAAGGCTCACTGGTGGGGCCCCCGGACTTCAAATCCGGTGTGCCGTCTGAATAAGGCGGTAGGTGGGTTCGATTCCCATGCACTTCCGCCAATAACTTATTTAAATTATTAGTAATAATAAATTTAACGGTATCAAAAACTGTGGCACCAGATTGGCACCAAGTTCCCCCAAAACTGCCACCCGAGAGTATTTGCTCGTACGGATAGAGTTAATTCTTCTTCCCTCTTGTCCGGGAGTTCGAATCTCTCTCCCTCCGCCACCATATTATCATTATTATCAATAAGTTGCTATTAATCAATGCCACTAAAATACCAAACCGCGTGCAATCACTTTTGCGCTCCTCCTCTTTGTAACTTCTGCCAATAATTTTGCCACCATCCTACGGCCCACGGATTAGAAGAACGTCCTTAATGATCGATAACTTACTGAAATAATGAGACTAAATGTAGTTTTTATGCGGTTTTTAAGCAGTGATAGAAAAATCTTATTTCCCCATTTTATGCAGTTTTCCCGACTTTGAAAAAGAAAGGTGGTACCTGTTTTGGTACCCGGTTTTTTCTTAGCCGGCTCCCTCGCCCACCCCCTTCCCTCTGAGGACTGACTAAGAACTGGTTTCAGAATCCCACCCTCACATCTGTTAAAAGTCTCACCACAACAACCACTGCCCCAGGCAAAATCTCTTGACATCGGTCCCTGTTATCGTGTGGTATATCATCTGATGAGGAGCTTGATTTAATTATCGATACGAATAAATCCCCTATCGCCTCTGAAAGGATAGTTTGGTGAATCCTCAAGCTGACATCCCCCAATTAGTTCGAGATCTCCGGGAGCGGACCGGACTGACTCAGGAGAAATT
>DYJG01000233.1 GCA_020723225.1 Desulfobacca acetoxidans
TTCCGTTAAAAAAAAATTAAAAATAAGAGATTATCACTATGTTACATTGCAGAGTCTTTCTTTTGAAAGAGAAATTGATATTAATCTTCGGGAAACGGCAAGGTGATAATAAAAGTGGCGCCCCGGCCTTCCTGGGAAAAGAGCTCCATCCTGCCGCCGTGGTCTTTGACGATGCGGTTGGCGATGCTTAGTCCCAGGCCGGTGCCTTCCTCCTTCGTGCTGAAAAAGGGCTGAAAGATCTGGTCCTGAATGGCTTGGGGGATGCCCGGGCCGGTATCGCTGACCCTTAATATGGCCACCCTTCCCAAGACCTCATCTTCGCCCTCATCTTCCCGGATGGTCAACTCGCCGCCCCCCACCATGGCCTCGCAGGCGTTGACCACCAGATTGACCAGGGCTTCCCGCAATTGCTCGGGATCGGCCATGATCTCCGGCAGCAATCCCTGGCGCTCCAGGTTTACCTTCACCTCATAGAGGTGCAAACGGTTTTTCAAGAGGTTCAGGGCCTGGTCCACCACCGCGGAAGGACTGATCATTTCCTTTTGAAGCTTTTGGGGCCGGGAAAATTGCAGGAAATTGGTGACGATGGTGTCGATATGGCGGATTTCTTCGGAAATGGCCTCCAGATCCTCTTTCTGGGGGATGCTCAGGTCCATGGAACGGTTCATGGACCACAGGCGCATCTTCACGGAAGTCAAGGGATTGCGGATGCTATGGGCCGCGCCGGCCGCGAGTTTTCCCACCAGGGCCCACTTCTCCGCCTGGGCCAGGTGCTCCTGGCTCCGCTCCAACTCGCTCTGGGCCTGGTCCACGTTTTCCATGAGATTGTGGACCCGGCGGCTCAAGGCCCTTACTTCGTCCGGCAAGGCGGTGTCACTGGGAGTGGGACCCGCTTCCAGGGCCAACTGCCTGATGGGGGCCAGAATTTGTTTGAACAATATGTAGGCCAACAATGCTCCCAGGATGGCCACTCCGGGCATCACCGCCAGGGCCAGGGTGTTGATGAACCGGGCCCGGGTCTGGCTCTCGGTGCGGGCTCGGGTAATGGTGTATTCATGAATCAGCTTGTAGCGTTCGCACAGATCAAAGAGCGCGGCAAACTGGCTGCGGACCTCCCAGTGGAGCTTGGCCCCCTCTTCCCTCCGGCCCTGCCGGTATAATTCAATCACCCGTTCCCGGGATTCCAGGTAGCGTTGATATTGGGTTTCGATCTGGTTGATACTTTCCACCATGGGTTCGGTGTAGGCGGATTTCCGGGCTTTTTGCAGCCAATCCTGGAAGGCTTGATGATAATGGTTAAGTTGCTGCAGCCAATCGGGATTGCCGTCCAGGTAATAATAAGTGGCAAAGCCCCGCTGCATCAACAGGGAGGTCTCCAGTTCCTCCGCAGCCTGGAAGGAGGCCACGTTTTTGTCAATCAGAGAGGAGATCAGGGTGTCCATGGCCCTGGTATGCCAGATGGTGACCATTCCGCCCCCCAGGGTGGTCAGGATCAAGGCGGCCAACAGCAGAAAGATGCGGGCGCGCAGGCTCAGGCCCTTCCACATGGACTTAAACAAGCTGGTTCCCTCGACCGGCGGACCCGGGCGGTCGGCCGGCGCCGGCGCCGCGGGACCCCCAGACCGCGTTATGATGATTCTCCTATTAATTCCCATATCTCAGGCGGCGGCAAATGACAAGTGAAGAAGTGAAAAACTCTGCCAAAAACCACAAACCGCATCAATCCAGGCGCCGGCACACGACGTAGCCGGGCTTGATCTTTTGTTCTGACTGCACCAGGGCCAGGGAATCGGTGGCCGTTGATTCCTGTACTTCCCCGGTCCCCACTTCATGCTCCTGGTCATCCAAAATCCGCACCCGGCTCCCGGGCTGCAACCCGTGATCGGTTCCCAAACCGAAGCTGATGACGCATTCCCCTTCCCCGCCGGCCACCCGGTAGATTTCCGCCCGGCCCAGACCCGCCAAAAGCCTCTCCCGCTTCTGGGAAAGCAGAAAGACCCCGCCAAACAACAGCAGAATGGCCGGCAGAAAGCCCGCGGCCGCGGCCCAGGGGGAAAGACCCGTATGGGAATTGATTAGCGACTTATAACTTTTTTGCCTGCTCCCGGGATCGGCAAAGACCAGCACCTGGTAGGGAGGCAAAGGCTTAGGCGGGGTCTTGCCCCTGATCCCCACGGTCAGACTGTATTCCCCCGGCGGGGTTTGGGGATCGACCTTAAGCTGTCCCCGCCACATGTCCCCCCCCAGAAAATAGCCCTTGTGCGCGGCCTCAAAGGTGAGGTGGAGGTGAGGGGAACTGCCGGCATAAGTCAATTCCCGGACGTCCTCCACTTCGTCTTCCAGGGGGCCGTTGATCTCCAGGGACTCGCCAGGGAGTATCTTCAACAAGTTGGGGGGTTCCCGAAACCGGGCCACCAAGCCGTCCAGCAAGGCCAGAAACAGCAGCAGGCAGCAGCAGGCTCCCATCTTGCCCAGGAGATTCCGCCGCCGGGAGATTTGATCTAATGATGCCACTGATAAGTACCTATGCCCTGAAGAAATAATGTCGAGTACGCGGTCCATGATATAAAATGGGGGGAAAAGGGGAAAGGGTGAAAAGGGGAAATTAATTGAAATACTTTTCCCCTTTTTCCCTTTTTCCCTTTTCCCCCCTGGCCTGGTTTATGTTATGGGGCGAATGCCTACTTTTTAAAGATGTCGGTTTGGGAGATGTTCATAAACCTCAGGGCCTTGCCCGGTTCCTTGTAATAGACCCGGACTTCGTCTCCGGCCTCCCAGGTGTTATCCGGCAGGGCGAAGTATTCCTCCGGCAAAGAGAAGGTGATCAGAATCTTCTGCCTGCCGGAGTAGATGGTGACGGTTTTTTTGGCCTTGTCCACCAAGGGGAATTTCTTGTCCTTCACCAGGGGGTTGTTTTTATCCACGTCGTCTTTCTCATCGATCAGGGTATACGAAATGTGCTTGAGTCCCTGGGTGGCGGAATCGTAAATCACGATTTCCCTGGCCTTAGGGTCCAGCTTCATCCGTTTCCCGGCCCTGGGGTCCGCGCCCCGCTCGTTGGGGTCTTTGGGCATGGTATAGACATGGGGCGCGCCGCTGTAATCGGGATTTCCCACGTCGGCCTTGACGTCCTGGATAAAAGTGACGATGCCTTTCGCTTCGTTGAACTCAATGACTCTGCCCTGGTCCACCTTACCCATTTCTCCGCAGCCGCAAAGGAGGGCGAAGGGCAGGATGATCAGCAGGGCCCACCAGCTAAGCTTTTTGGCCATAATTTATCTCCTTATCAGGTAATCCGGACCGGTTTTAGGCAACCGAAACCCGGGCGGCCTTTTTGGCCGCAACTTCCGCCTTGGCGCCGATAATCATGCGGATGCCGATATACAGGGACATGGCCGCCACCAGGCCGAGGATCAGAGCCGTGGCCGAGCCGTCGAAGGCCCCACCGTATGCGGGGAACCACTTGGCCATCATCTTCAGCAGGATGGAAATGGCGCAGCCGCACACCGCCAGGCCGAAGGCGATGCGGATGCCGTAGCCCTTGATGTACTTGGTGGCCACAGTGCCCACCTGGGCGCCGATGGCCGCGCCCACCAGCATGATCATGGCCGCCACCAGTTCGGTCCGGCCTTTATAGGTATAGGTGGCCGTGCCGTAGAGACCGGAGATCATCACCTCGAAGAGGTCGGTGCCCACGGCCACGTGGGTGGGGCAGCCGATGAAATAGATCAGGGCCGGCATGCGGATCAGGCCGCCGCCGATGCCCAGGATGCCCGCCAGCCAGCCGGTGAGGAAGCTGACCAGGATGGGCAGCCAGGCGGAGCAGTAGATCTGGGCCTCTTTGAAGTGGATCATGGGCGGGATCTTGATCTTGTGCATGGTCTTGTGCCATTCGATACCCGTGGCCAGCTTGTCCGCTTCCAGGCCTTTCGCCGCCAGTTCCTTCTCCTTCCTCTTTTTCTTGGCCACGTCGGCAAAGACCATCCAGGCAATGAGGGTCAGAAGAATCAGATAAAGAATGCGGACATATTTTTCCACCTGGCCGATGCGCTCCAGCCACATGACCATCTGGGCCCCCACTTCGAAGCCCACCACGGTGCCCACCAGCATGATCATGCCTAACTTATAATCCACGTTGCCGAATTTGCCGTGGCGCATGGTGGAGATGAGGGATTTGCCCGCCATGTGGGCGATGTCCGTGCCGATGGCGAAGGCCATGGGAAACCCCAGGATATTCAACCCGGGGGTCACCATCCAGGCGCCGCCCATGCCGAAGAAGCCGCCGATAATGCCTACGCCGATACCTAAAATGATTAAGCCCGGCCAGAATATCTTGATCCCGGCGATGGGCATCATGACATAAAAGAATTCCATATTATAATCTCCTCTGGATTCCCCTTGATCTTAATGTTCCGCCAGTTCCCTGGACTTCAGGTCGATGCCGATGGCGCCCATGATCAGGTCCGCCAGCACCCCGAACAAGAGGCCGACGATGGGAATGCTCACCACCGTCACCACCGTGAACCAAAAATGGCTCTCATTATAGAGATTGGTCCACCAGGCTTCCCAGCCGGTAAATTTCCGGGTATCGGCCACCATCACCAGGGGCGCGGCCGCGGGACCCGCGGCGGCTACGAGTTCCGGCAACAGCAGGGTAGCCAATATCGCCAGGCCCGTTATCTTTGCCCATAATTTACGCATTTCCTTAACCTCCCTTTAAGGTTTCTTTCTCAACGCACTACGGTTACTTCACAAGGAGCGTGGGCCACCACCTTGGCGGCGGTGCTGCCCATCAAGACCCGGGCCAAGCCGTGGGCCCCGGTGCTGCCCAGGACAATGCGGTCGAACTTGCCTTCCTCCGCCCGGCGGATGATATTGTTGGCCGGCACCAGGCCCGCCTCCAGCACCGTCGCCACCTTGATGCTTTTGGCGTCGAATACGGCCTTGGCCTTATTCAAATTGACTGCGGCCTCGGCCTCCAGTTTGTCCTGCACGCCCGGGGGCATGTCGTCAAAATAGTCTTTAACGTAGTAAGCCACCGCCATCAGGGTCACCTGCGCCCCCTGCTTTTCGGCCATTTCCAGGGCCCTTTGCACGGCCTTCATGGACTGCTCTGAGCCGTCTGTCGGCACCAGCACTTTCATGAATC
>DYJG01000234.1 GCA_020723225.1 Desulfobacca acetoxidans
AAAAATACCTAAAAACCACACCCAACTGTCGAAGATGAGTCAGAATGACAAGTGGTGGGACTTTCGCAGAGGTATCGAGTTCCAGGTTCCGAGTTCCGAGTTAAGAAAATGCGGATCAGGAACTTTTCATAATTTGTGGGTGTGCTGGAGGCTTATGAGTCACTGCTTTCTTGGCAACAAATTTCCCCTTGAACTTTTAGGGTATGCCGGATATAAAGAACTATCCGGGGTAAGAAACCCCGGGACGCACCACCGCCAAGCAGATAAAAATTAAAAGCCATGAAGGCTGGCGCTCCTCCGGAGAGGGAGCGGCTTTCATGGCTTTTTTGTGGTCCGGGGGATCCTGGAAGGATAAAAGCAATTTCGTATTCTATACATGGCGACATAAATAATTGTGCATTATTAATCTCTGCGCTCTCTGCGTCTCTGCGAGATAAAAAGGTTTCTCGCAGAGGCGCAGAGGCCGCAGAGAATGTCAACCGCGGTTAATTAAGTCGCTCAGTATAATAAGACCAATCGGTAACCTAAACTTATCGATAATTTATTATTTTTTTTACGGAAAACGAAAAACACAAAACGAAAAACGGTACTAAACATGCACATTTCCGAAGGAGTGCTCTCTCCCGCGGTCTTGGCCGGGGGCGCGGGCCTGGCGGTGTTGGGAACCGCGGTGGGCCTGAAAAAAATGGATTACGAGGCCATTCCTCGGGTGGCCATCCTTTCCGCGGCCTTTTTCGTGGCCTCCCTCATCCGGGTGCCGGTGGGGCCGGTGGGCCTGCACCTGGTCTTGAACGGCCTCCTGGGGCTGCTGTTGGGCTGGGCGGCCGTCCCCGCCATCCTCATCGCCCTGGTGCTCCAGGCCTTGCTCTTTCAATTCGGCGGCCTGACGGTCCTCGGGGTGAACACGGTGATCATGGCCGCGCCCGCGGTCTTTTGCTTTTATGCCTATCGTCCTTTATTGCGCCGTCCGGGAAAGCCCGCCGCAGTGGGGGCCTTTGCCTGCGGCGCCAGCGCCATTTTGCTGAGCGGCCTGCTGGCGGCCGCGGCCTTGATCGCCACCGGCGAGGCCTTTCTCCAGGTGGCCGAACTGGTCCTGGCCGCCCATATCCCGGTGCTGATCATCGAGGGGATCATTACGCTCTTTATTTTCCGGTTTATTAAGAAAGTCCGGCCCGAGATGTTGGAGGGGATGTATGAATAACCAAAGAGTTCAAGGTTCAAAGTTCAAAGTTCAAGGTTCCCGTAGGGTGCGTTTCACGCACCCTAAAAGGCTGGCGCAAGAGTCGAGGCTGCGGAACTACTGGATTCCGGGCTCTTTATTATTTCTGATTTTGGGTATGTTCACCACCCCCGCGGCGGCCCACCGCCTGCTGGTCTTTGCCTACATTGCCGGGGACACCATCCACACGGAGAGCAAGTTCGTCCCCGACAACCCGGTGCGCCAGGGCCAGGTGCAGGTATCGGATCACAAAACCGGCCGGGTCCTGATAACCGGCAAAACCGATGATCAAGGGAAATTCTCCTTTAAAATTCCCCCTGAAGCCGCGGAGCAAAAGATGGACCTGAAGATCGTGGTGGCCGCAGGCCAGGGCCACCAGGGAGAATGGCTGCTGAAAGCCGCCGGCTATCTGCCGGGGCTGAAAACCGCCACAGCCGCAACTCCTGCCTCATCGTCCCCCTCGGCGTCCCCCCCGCTCCCGCTTGCACCGGAAACCAAACCCGGGGCCATGGACGCCAAGCTCTTGGAAAAAATAGTGAACCAGGCCCTGGAACGCCAGTTGGCGCCCATTAACCAGAAGCTTGCAGAGTTGGCCGTGCGCCGCACTTCATTGACCGACGTCCTCGGCGGCCTCGGCTACATCCTGGGTTTCTTCGGGCTCTGGGCCTACTTCCAGAGCAAAAGGAAAAGAGATTCTTGAGTCACCTCCAGGAGCCATTTGCCGACAGCGCGTCATGGGCGCACCGGTTGGACCCCCGGGGCAAGGTACTGGCGGCCGGGCTTTTTGCCGTCCTGATGGCCGCGGCCCGGACCTATGCCGCGGCCCTGGCCGGGTTGGCCCTGGCCCTGATTCTCCTGGCCTTGGCCCGGCTCCCCTGGAAGAAAGTGGGTGCCCGGCTGCTGGTGGTAAACGGCTTCATCATCTTTCTATGGCTCGTCCTGCCCCTGACCTATCCGGGGGAAACGGTATGGCGCCCGGGACCTTTGGCGGTGTCCCGGGAAGGCCTGATTTACACCGGGTTGATCACCTTGAAGTCCAACGCCATCATGATCGCGATAATTGCCCTCATCGCCACTCAGCAGGTGAACACCCTGGGACAGGCCCTGCAGCAGCTCAGGCTGCCAAGCAAGTTGTGCCATTTGCTCCTATTTACCTACCGTTACCTGCACGTCTTCGAGCTGGAATTCCAACGCCTGGTCCAGGCCCTGAAAATCAGGGGATTTAAGGCCGGCACCAATCTCCACACCTACCGCACTTACGCCAATCTGGCGGCCATGCTGCTGGTGCACAGCTTCGACCGGGCCGACCGGGTCTACCGGGCCATGCTCTGCCGGGGTTTTAAAGGGAAGTTTTACAGCTTGCGGACCTTTTCCTGGCAGTCCCGGGACCTGGTCTTCGGCCTGCTGTCTTTACTGGCCCTGGCCGGCCTCCTTTACCTGGAGTGGCGGGGCGCCGGTTCCTTGTGAGGTTACGATGAACGAACCTTTGATCGATCTTAAAGACATCACCTTTGCCTATCCAGGGGCCGGCACCCCGGTTTTCCGGGATTTTAATTTCCAGCTCCTGCCCGGGAATCACGTGGGCCTCATCGGCCCCAACGGCTGCGGCAAGACCACGCTGCTGCACCTGATCATGGGCCTGGTGAAGCCCCAGAAAGGCCGCATCGAGGTTTTGGGGCAAGAGGCGAGCATCGAGAAGGATTTTGTGGCCGTCCGGCAGCAGGTGGGGTTGGTCTTCCAAAACCCCGACGATCAGCTCTTCTGCCCCACGGTCCTGGAAGACGTGGCCTTCGGCCCCCTGAACCAGGGGAAGACGCCGGCCGAAGCGATGCAAATCGCCCGGGAGACCATGGAGCGGCTGGGTCTCGCGGGCTTCGAGGACCGGGTGACCTATAAACTCTCCGGGGGCGAAAAGAAGCTGGTCTCCCTGGCCGCGGTCCTGGCCATGCAGCCCCGGCTGCTCCTGTTGGACGAACCCACCACCGGGTTGGATACGGAGACCAAGCACCGCCTGGTGCACTTCCTCCAGGACCTGGATATCGCTTACATGATCGTCTCCCATGAGGACGCCTTTTTGCACCACACCGTGGGCGAATACTACCATGTGCATGAGCACTGCTGTCAGCTAGTGTAGAGCCCCCAGAAGGGGGCTGGGTATAATACCGTTTTTCCTGGATGAACGAACCCGGGCATGAATCCCGGATAGTCAAACCAAGTTTAAGTTTCTGAAAGATAAAGCCACGAAGGCTTGGGCGCCTGCAACCGCCAGGTTTTCGCGGCTATTTATTTTTAAGGAGGAAAGTTATGCAACGTTATTTCACCTTAGGTCTCTGTTTGCTCCTCGTTTTCGCCCTGGCAGGCATCGGCCAGGCCCATTTCGGGATGATCCTGCCGGAGAAATCCATGGTCATGCAGGGCGATAGCCCGGATTTGGACCTTATCCTGGCCTTCTGCCATCCCTTTGAGCAGAAAGGGATGTCCCTGGCCAAACCCAAAAAATTCGGGGTGCAAAGCGGGAAGGAAAAAATCGATCTCTTGCCTGCCCTCCAGGAAGCCAAGGTCCTGGACCACCAGGCCTGGAAGGCCAAATACGCCTTGAAAAAGCCCGGAGTCTACGCCTTTTATCTTGATCCTGCGCCTTATTGGGAACCGGCGGAAAATAAATATATCATCCACCAGACCAAGACTTATGTGGCTGCGTTCGGCGGGGAGGAGGACTGGGACCGGGAAGTTGGCTTAAAGGCGGAAATCGTGCCTCTGGCCCGGCCCTTCGGCCTCTACGCGGGCAACGTCTTCCAGGGGGTGGTGAAATTCAAAGGCAAGCCCGTGGCCGGGGCCGACGTGGAAGTGGAATACTGGAACCCGGAGAAAAAGATGGCCGCTCCCAACGACTATTTCGTGGCCCAGGTGGTGAAGACCGATAAAAACGGGGTTTTCACCTTTGCTCCCCCTAAAGCCGGGTGGTGGGGTTTCGCGGCCCTGACCACGGAGAAGCAAGCCGTCATGCACCCGGACGGCAAGAAAAAGGATGCGGAATACGGCGCGGTGCTCTGGGTGCAGTTCACCGACTGGCCGGGAAAATGAGGAAAAATGCGCGCATGCAGAAGATTTCTGGCAACTAGCGATAATTTGTGTTAGTAATAATTAAAAATCCTCTAGCCATAGCTTGGATCCAAAACAATTTGGACCGAGACTAAAGGAGGGAAGTTATGCGCCTTCCGAGTGGTCTCCGGGAGGCTTTTTTTTCGGAGTCGCCCCGGACCATGAAATTCACCGAGGCCTTGGACCAGATGAAGGGTGAACTGCAGGGGCTTTTGTCCCGCCTCACCCCGGAAATGGCCGAGACCCTGATTCAGGAAGTGGAAGCCGCGCCCCGGATTTTCGGCTGCGCCACCGGGCGCTCCGGGTTCATCCTCCGGGGTTTCCTGATGCGGCTGATGCACCTGGGCTTCACCGTCTTCATCGTCGGGGAGACCATCACCCCCCGCCTCCAACCCGGCGACCTGCTCCTGGTCATGTCCGGCTCCGGCGAGACGGCCCAACCCCGGGAAATCCTGCGCCGGGCCAACACCGTGGGGGCCCGCACCCTGGCTTTGACCGCGGCCCCGGACTCCACCATCGGCCGGGAGGCTCAAGTAACCATCGTCATCCCCGGCACCACCAAACTGACCCTGGCCCACGAACCCGCCTCCCTGCAATGCCCCGGCAGCTTATTCGAGCAGGCCACTTTTCTCTTTTTGGAAGCAGTGGTGCTCCTGCTCTATCAGCGCCGCCTGGGACATAACCGCGGAGAAATGCTTTCCCGGCATACGGATTTGGAGTAATATTCGGGAAGACGGCGGGAAGGCAGTGGTCAGCAGAATGTAGGGGCGAACCTTGTGTTCGCCCAACGTCCGGGGCGAACACAAGGTTCGCCC
>DYJG01000235.1 GCA_020723225.1 Desulfobacca acetoxidans
CGGCGGGAGCGGTCCCTTCGGTCGCCGACAGGCTGCGGCCGGCAGTTAGGAAAAAGAGGACCACCAGGCAGACGACCCCGGAGAAGACCGAGCCCCGGGACCGGCCGGAGGGAGGGAAAGGGCGCGCTGTTTTTGGAGATTTGGCCATCTTCCTCCGGAAACTTAAACTCGACATTCGTCCCCCGGGATTCCCTTAGCGGGTCTTTTTACGAAGGGGTCCGATCTCTGGAAACAATTGAGGTTGCACTTTCTGCCGCCGGGGGGCCGGCGGAGATTCATCCGCTCTTTGCAGTATATCCGCATTGAGGGCCTGAACCAAGGGAGAAAGCCGGGTGCGTTTCTTCCTGCCCCAGAGGGTCCGGGTCCGGGCCCGGCTCAGGAAGACCTGCCGGGAAGCCCGGGTCAGCCCTACATAAAAGAGGCGGTTTTCCTCCTCCGGGTCCCCCCGGCCTTCGCCTTCCGGTTCCCAGGGCAGGAGGCCCTCCTCGCAGCCGGCGATGAAGACATAGGGAAATTCCAGGCCCTTGGCCGCGTGCAGGGTGAGGAGTTTCACTTTTTCCGCGGCCAGGTCCAGGCCGTCCAGTTCCGGCCCCACGCTTTCCTTGGGGAGCAGGCAGGGGACGCCCGCGGCCGTGAGGCGGCGCTCCAGTTCCGGACCCAGGGCATGGAGGCGGTAGAGCACGGCCACGTCCCGGAATCCGGCTTTCTCCTCGGGGTCCCGGCTCCGGAGTTTGTCGTCCTCCAGGGCCAGGTGGCTGAAGCCCCCCACCAGGTTTTCAATTTCCCGGGCAATGGCCTGGGCTTCTGCGGCTTCCGTGGCCCGCTCCAGCAGGACCAGGGGTTGATCGCCGGATTGATGGGTCATTAGGCCGGGAGTGGCAGCCCCCGCCGCGGCCCGGACCTGCCGGGCCGCTTCCAGAATGGGCCGGGGCAGGCGGTAAGTCTCCTTAAAGTTAATGGTCACCGCAGCGGGCCAATCCTCCCGGAACTGGGAAAAATACCGGGGGGAAGCCCCCCTGAAGCCGTAAATGGCCTGGTCCGGGTCGCCGATCACCATGATTTCCGCGCCGTCGCCGGCCAGGGTCCGGAAAAGGCGGTATTGGGCCGCGTTCAAGTCCTGGTATTCATCCACCAGCAGATGGCGGCAGCGCCGCCGGCAGGCCTCCTGCAAACCGGAATCCCGGGTGAGCAGCAAGGTGGGCCGGGCGATTAAATCTTCGTAATCCCAAAGCCCTTCATTAAGGAGCGCGGCCTCATAATCTTTGAATGCCGCGGCCTCCGGTTCGTTAACTTCTTCCAGGTCTCCGGGGTATTGGAGATTTTGCTTCCACTGAATAATGCGGTCCTCCAGGGAGGGAGCCTTGACTTTATGCCGCTTGGCCGCCTGGCGGATTAATTCCCGCCTTTGCTCCTCCGGGACCACCTCCCGGAGCGTTTCCCGGTCCAGAAGCATTTGATGGCCCAGGGCGTGGAAGGTCTTGATGGTCAGGCGCTCGAGACCCGGAAAATCCGGGAGCAGTTCCCGGATGCGGGTCTCCATTTCCCCCGCGGCCTGGCGGGTGAAGGTGAGGGCCAGGATTTCCTCCGGGGCTGCGCCCCGGCGGGCCAACAGGTGGGCCAGGCGGTGGGTCAAGGCCCGGGTCTTGCCGGTGCCCGGACCGGCCTGGACGATGAGGGGCGGGCCTTGATGCAGCACCGCTTGCCTTTGGGCCGGGTTCAGGCCGGCCAGCAGGGGGTCGGCGGGCATTTCCAGGGCGGGTTCGGAAACCTGGTAGCTGGGACTATCTTCGGGTTCGTCAGTTGGCGGCGCCGGAAGCGGCCGGGGGTTCTCGGCCTTCGGAGCCGGCCGGCTCCAGAAGGCCCCCTGGCCCGCCGCCTCCCGGCGCTCCTCCGGGGTGAAGAGGCGAATCTCCCCATAGACGCCGTCATAGCCCGGGGCGATATGGGCCTGGCCCCGGCGCATCTTGTCGATGCCGTAAGCCAGCAGGCCGCCTCCTTCCCGGGCCAGGTCGGAAATCGGCGCCCGGCGCAGGATCTCCAGCTCCGGACCCAGCTTCTCCAACAGGCGGAAATAAAGATGGGTCACTTTCTTGGCGCCGGGATTGACCTCCAGGGCCTGGCCCAGCACCTCCGGCAGGGGAATCAGGGACTCGAAGGGCCGGGCGCCGGCGGGCGGCTCTCCAGGCCGCCGGTCCGCCAGGTCCAGGACCCGGTGCATCACCCCGTAGGTCAAAGGCTTGTGGCAATGGGGACATCTGCCCCCCCAGGCCCGGGCTTCCTCCGGGGCCGCCCGCAGGTTGCAGGCCCGGTGGCCGTCCATATGGTACTTGCCTTCCTGGGGGAAAAACTCCAGGGTGCCGCCGAACCCTTCCTTGGTGCGCAAGGCCCGGGCCAGGTCCGGGAAAGTGGGCGGAACCTTGAAGATATTGGCTTCCCGGGCCAGTTTCGGGGGGGAGTGGGCGTCGGAGTTGGAGATCAGCAGAAACCGGTCCAGGGCGCTGACCCGCCAGTTCATGGCCGGATCGGAGGACAGACCGGTTTCCAGGGCGTGGATGTGGCCGGTATGCTCCTCGAAACATTCTTCCAGGGAATCGAAGCCGCTTTTGGCCCCCAACACCGAAAACCAGGGGGTCCAGATATGCGCGGGGACCACCAGGGATTCAGGGTCGATCTCCAGGGCCAGTTCCAGGACGAGTTTGGCGTCCAGCCCCAAAATAGGGCGGCCGTCGCTGGTGATGTTTCCCAGGCGGCCCAGGCGGGCTGAGAATTGTTGCGCCGCGTTCAGGCTAGGGAGCAATAGCAAGAGGTGAACCTTGCGGACCTGTCCCCCCTTTTTATAGATGGTGCTCACTTCCCCGGTGATCAGGAAACGCACCGGGGGCACCCGGTCCCACCGGGGGCCTCTGATTTTCAAGGGCAGGGCCAGGCCCGGTTTCAGCTCATAGACCCCGGGGGCCGCGGGCGTAAGCTTGGCCTCCAGCTCTTTGAGCCACTCCGGGTGGGTGCAATCGCCAGTGCCCACCACCTGCAACCCTTTATAACGGCCCCACAGGTCCAAGTGCTCCAGGTCCGCTTCCTTGCCGGTGGCCATGGAATAACGGGAGTGGATGTGCAGGTCGGCGATTACTTCCATGGGTTGTCAACTTATCACAAAAGGAGTGGGCATGCCAGATGCGCCGCCGGTGCAGAAAAGATAGGCCTCACGCAAAGACGCAAAGGCGCAAACCGAGACGCAAATAAATAAGATTGAATTTTATCAGGCATAAGCCTCCTGAAAATTCCCCCGCTTCTCCCTGGACGCAGGGAAAATGATGCTTACTTTTATATGGAAATAACCCCACCGTTAGCTTGAGGAATATTCCCGGCCCCGCTTGTTGAACCGCTGCTCCTAAAGTGAAGGTTAGGGGCATCTTGGTTTTGGGGCAATTCCTCGACAAAAGAAAAGGAGAAACAGATCATGATCAAGGCAATCGGCGCAGTTTTAATGTCCGCGGTCTTTCTGGCGTTCATGTCGGGTGCGGGCCTGACCCAGGCGGCCAAGCCGGATCATCCCACCAAACCGGACCACCCCAAGACGGAACAAACCAAACCGGATCATCCCAAAGCCGACCCGACGAAGCCGGACCATCCCAAGGCCGATCCCACGAAGCCGGATCATCCCCAGGGGCAGAAGAAACCGGATCACCCAAAGTCGGATCACCCAAAGGGGGAGCACCCGAAGTAAAATCTGTGATTTAATTCGCGGCCTGGGAGCCCGGGAGAGCAGTTTCTAGGCCGCGAATCTAAAGGAGGGCCCAGAACATGATCAAGGCTCTAGGGGCAGTGCTGATGTCGGGACTGTTATTGATGTTCCTATCGGGCTGCGGCCAGTCGGAACAGCCGCCCAAGGCGCCGCCGCCCGCAAAAACGGAACAACCAAAGCCTGAGCAGGCGAAGCCCGAGGCTCCCAAGGCAGAGAAACCGAAGGCGGAGCACCCGCAGCCGGGGCAGCAGAAACCGGATCACCCGAAGCAGGAACACCCGAAGTAAGTCGCATCGTTTAACTTCGGCCTAAAACAATCAAGGAACCGCTATGAACTGGCGCACAATAACGGCAGCAGTGGTATCGTTTTGCCTGGTGCTTGGGGGCGTCGGGCTGAATGGGGGAGCAACCGCCCTGGCCGCGTCCGCGGCGGCCGAACCCGACCGGGTGACCGCCGAAATCCAGGCGGGCATCGAGAGGCACATCGAGGAACAGGTCCGCAAGGGGAAGGGATACTTCCACCTTCCTTTCAAAAAACAGGAACTCCGCCTCAAGCTGGTGCGGGTCCACACCGAATACCTGTCGAAGCTGGGTCCCAAGCGCTATTTCGCCTGCGTGGACCTGGTGGATGTCAGCGGCGACGTCTATGACGTGGATTTCTTTCTGGCCGGCGAGCCGGCGGCCATGAAGGTCACCCAAACCATCGTCCACAAGATCAACGGCCAGCCCTTCTACGCCTGGGAGCAAAAAAGCGACGGCACCTGGACGCGCATTCCCATGAAGAAAGCCTCAACCGCGCATCTGGGGGTGGTCAAAGGCAAAGATGAATTCGAATTCGTCTACCGGACCAAACTTCCCCAGATAACCGGCACCGGCCGCATGTGGCTGCCCCTGGCGGGTTCGGACTCCTTCCAGAAGGTGGAGATCAAATCCATCAACGCCCCGGGTAAGCAGCAGACCTTAACCGATCGGGACCACGCCAACAAGATCCTGTTCCTGGAACTGGGACCGGAGGACAGCGGCAAACAGGTGGAGATCCGCTACCAGGTGCAGCGCCTGGAGAAGGCCGCCTATGCCGACCAGGCGCCCGACCAGAAAAAATACCTGGCCCCGGAACTCATGGTGCCCGCTAATGAGGATATTCGCAAGATCGCCGATGAGGTCGTCAAAGGCAAGACCGGGGATCTGGTCCGGGCCCGGGCGCTCTATGACCACATCATCGAGCGCATGCGCTACATGAAACACGGCGACGGCTGGGGCAAGGGCGACGCGGTTTACGCCTGCAACGCCCGCACCGGCAACTGCACGGATTTCCATGCCTACTTCGTGGCCCTGGCCCGGGCGGTGGGCATCCCGGCCCGCTTCGCCATCGGCGCGGCCAT
>DYJG01000236.1 GCA_020723225.1 Desulfobacca acetoxidans
GAGAGCACCACCAAGGTCAAGGAACTGGTGGGGGAGATCGCCGCGGCCAGCATGGAGCAGGCCCAGGGAGTGGACCAGATCAACAAGGCGGTGACCGAGATGAACGGCGTCACCCAGCAGGTGGCGGCCAACGCCGAAGAATCGGCTTCCTCCTCGGAGGAGCTCAACGCCCAGGCGGAACAGATGAAGGGTTACGTGGAGGAATTGACCGCCATCGTCGGGGGCAGCGCCAACGGCCTCGGGAACGGCCACGCCCTGATGCCCCGACTCAACCTGCGAGGGGCCGCGGCCGGTGTGCGCCAGGCGATGCAACGGCCTAAGCGGGACAATAAGCTCCTGGTTCACCACCAGAAAGGCCAAGGGGTGGCCCCGGAACAGGTCATTCCCCTGGACGGCGGGGATTTTAAGAACTTTTAAGTCCCTCAAATTGCCAGCGGCAAAAAGGAGATTGGCGAAAGGCCCGGCTGAGTAGCCAATCTCACCATTTCCTGGAAGAGATGGCTTTGCCGAAAAAATCGATATCGATACTTAAGCAGCCTTTTAAGAAAGGATCCCCCTGGCGTCTGGGGCCCGAAGGGAGGACAGGAGAAAGGATATTGGCCCAAGACCAGAAAAGCAGCCCCTGCCCCAAGCTGATGGTAGTGATGGAGGAGACGGTTGCCATACGCAAGATATTCCGGGATTACCAAAAACGCAAGGGACTTAAAGGTAAATACAACAACTTGCCCAGGGCTATTTTTTGGCTGAAAAAATAGCAGGAAACCTGGAAGAGTGGAGATAAACCATGAATCTGGACGCCGATAATTGGCTGACACGGGCCGAACTGGTTCGCCAGAGCACCCTTGGCGACGCTGAGGCGCAGCGGCTGGTCAAAGAGTTCGGGAGGTTTTTGGCCCCCCGGAATTTTGGTGACATCGTTAAGTACCCGGCGCCGGCGGCGGATCTCCTGGTCCGCCTCAGCAGCCTCGGCCGGCAGGGGTGGACCGTTGAGGATCTGGAAAACCTCTTAATCATGACCCGCCAGGAAATCCGGGAAGGTTGCCAGGCTCACAGATTCGGCCTCTTGGAAGAGCTGCGCGTGGAGACTGTCTCTTTGCTGAAAAGTATGAAAATCGTTATCAATTTCTGGAGCCAGATGCAAGCAGCATTAATGTCGGTGGCCCAAATCCTGACAAGCATCGACTCCTTGATTGAGAGCATGCTCGATCAGGAAAAGGAACTTCACGAGTTGCGGGCCCAGGAAAGCCAGGGAAATATCCCGTCCCAGCCACCGGGCCGGTGACCGGTACCGCCGGAGTGCGCCAAGGTTATCGAAGGTCGGCCCAACCTTGGCTGAGGAGGAATGGACGATGCAAGAGTCAAGCTCATCTAAAGAAACCGATTGGTTGAAAAAGGTGAATAATCTACGCATGGCCGTTATCGAGGTAAAGCGGGGAGAATCCGACAAGGAGGCCTGGCTGCGGCATCTGGCCGAGCACCCGCAGGATCGCCATGCGAATGTCTGGGTCTTTAACCGTCACTGGGCGCCGTAACATAGGGAGGAAACCCAGAGAGAATGAAGGTTGAGTTCGTCAACCCTTTTCTCAGCGCCACCTTGCGGGTGTTAAAGACCATGGCGTCGGTGGAGGCCAGCCCCGGCAAGCCCTTTCTGAAAAAAGAGGGCGGCGCCCATGGGGACGTCTCCGGTATCATCGGCATTACCGGGCCGGTCAACGGCTCCATGTCTTTAAGTTTCTCACGGAACTGCATTTTAAAGATCATGGCCGGCATGCTTGGCGAGGAAATGGAGCAAGAGGCGGAGATCACCAAGGACGTCAAGGATGCAGTGGGAGAACTGACCAACATGATCTCCGGAGATGCCCGCAACGAGTTGGGGCAGCAAGGCTACCTGTTTCAGATCGCCCTTCCAACCGTCATTACCGGCCTGAATCACGAAATCCAACACAAATGCAAAGCTCCGACCATTGCCATCCCCTTTGACACCGACGCCGGACCATTTGTGGTGGAAGTCTGCTTTGAAAATTGACCCCGAATCAGCGGGGAAGCCTGGTGATCTCCCATGGAAATGACTTTATCTCCTTCTATTCAAGAGCTGTTGCGGGGCCTGAATATCTTGGTGGTGTATGATGCCGCCCTTATCCGCATTTTGCTAAAGGAGACACTCGTCTTCCTTGGCGCCGATGCTCAGATTGACGAGGCAGCGAATGGTCTACAAGCCTGGAATCTGTTACAGGAAACCTCATATGGATTGGTCATTGCCGATATCATGATGCCCCATATGGACGGTCTGAAATTACAAAGGCGAGTTCGCCGTTCCCATCAACATCGAGAAATCCCGTTCCTGCTAATTTCCGGAGAAGCCTTTGATAAAACTATAAAGTCAGCTCTCCAATCGCAACGAGATTATTTTCTAAATAAGCCTTTTAGCATCGAAGTCTTAAAAAGAACCCTCTGGGAAATTCTAAGGCAAGTCTGAGGTCAACGGATAGAATCCTTGCTTACTTAAGGATGGCCTTTTGATTAAGTAAACCCTCACCCATCCATCCAGTCTCAACTCCGTTGGCGTTGATAAATATTTCCTATAGTATTTATGGAGAGATTTTTTTGAAGACTGAAAAAGCGTCTATCTGCAAACGACTTTGGCACAATTATGTTCCGTAGCTGCAGGCTCGCTTTCTGGTCAGGACCTTATTTTATTGATAAGCGCCGTTAAGGAAACCCTTAGCGGCGGCTCCATTACTGCTTTCCTGGCAATAGAATCGCGGGGTGGACGGCGGGAGATGGGCAGTGTGGATATACCAAAAAGGTGAACGAATCACAAATTTTTATTCTTCCAGATTCTCCGAAAATACTATAATCGGCAAGAACTTTTTGAATCTATTACGTTATTGAGCTTCTATTTTATTCTTCCTCACCCATGAGAGGACCAACTAGGTCCAAGTCTACGGCCACTGGGAAAATGTGCCGGGCAAACTCGGGGTGTGCTTCCACTATTCTTTGGACGTCCTCCCGGTTGGTAATCAGAAATCCGCCATCAAAAAAATGACCCAGGCCCACTGGGAGGCGAGGAAACCTTGGGCAGACGTAGATTTTGAAACCCAAGAGGGGGTTGATTTTTCCTTGGCGTGCCCGCCATTTGCGTTTGTACTCCCGCTGAAATTTCCGTCGGCGTTCCACATCTGCATAAGGCATATGGTACCCCTCCTAGTGGCCCCTGGCCCCTTGCTCAGGCCCAGGCCTCACTTGCATCACTTTTGGAATCAGAAAACGTTGCGTCTTTCCCATGGCATTGTTTTCCCTTGCCATGGCCGGGATCGACTAAATTTGGGCCACATCCTGGGCCTGAGAATGGACGATTCTCCCCGTTTCGTCCCTTACTAAACCAGCCTTTTCCCTTCCCTGGGCCAATGCCTCCTTATGGGCCTCAGAAAGTTGCCACCGCTTCCGGGCTCCTACTTCCCGGGCCACCTGCTCGAAAAGCTCGGGCGGGAAGTAGAGCACCGCTTCGTAGCCGCCGAACCCATCATCTAGGCGCACCCCCGGAATATCCTTGAATCGCTCTGCCAGTTTACGGCCGGTTATGCGCTGCTTGGGAGTATAGAATTGCAGGATAATCGCGGGCTTGTCTTGGTAAAGGCCGATAAAGCCGCCGCATGAAGTTGGCACTAATTCATACCAGCCTTCAAAGCCGTTGCGGTTCTCCGGCTTTTCATGCTGCCAGCTTTCCTCCATCTTGACCTTCCAGCGTTTGCCGAAAGCCTTCTTCAAGCTGAAGGGATGGAGGAATTGATCGTGAATGGGGGCAACCTGGTCCTTGCTCATTATCCATCTCCTTTAAATCCGGCTTTACACTCCATCAGGGCGTCACAGGCCATGGCCACGCCGTATCTACCCCGATCCCGCTTCCGGCAATGGCCCCAGGCCTGGGTAGGATTCGGGGAATTGGTGGCGGGCCGGAAATGGCCACATTCATAACAGGTGAGGATGCGCTCCTTAGCCTCTGACTTCGGGGATAGATAGATTATCGCCTCCTCTTTATATTCCTTCACCAATGCCAATAATGGCCGTACCTGACCAGCGTCGGGTTTGCCAGGGCCGTCATATTTGGCTTTGATGGTTCCTCCGGCCACCATGAACCGATAGCCCATGCTGGCCAGCCTCCGCACCGCCTCAATGCCTGGTTTCGGTTCCATTAAATTTCCACCTCCATCACGTCCGCTATGTCTGCATTGTCTTGAGCCTCGCTTCGGGCGAGGGTTTCCAGCCCTGACATTCCTTCGCCAAGAGCGGCAAAACCTTCAAATCCTTCTGCGAAAGCCGCAGACGTTGTAGACAAGGAATCGTCAACGTCTTCATCTTCCATCGATTGGCAATCTTGGCTTTTCTGACGTTGCAGACATTGCAGACGGTGTTCGATGAAAGCCTCTGTGTTCTTGTCCCAGGCGAGGCACTTGGCCCCCCGATGGCCATTGGCATTATGTTTGCCTGGAGCAATTGTCAGGTTCACGGCTCGGAGCACCGCACCCATTCCTCTCGGCTTTTCAATCTTCTGGGTCTTGGGGGCAATCAAGTTATACTGCTTATGAATGAATCCAATGGCCAAGCGGCCATTCTCCAGGTATGGCCTTAACTGGTCCAGGGTTTGGGCCAGCAATAGAGACCTCTCAGAGATTTCCGGCGGCGCATAGTATTCTTCCTCGATCAACCGTAGGGCACCTTGAATCTGCCCTAGGTAGAAGCTGACGGCCTTTATGCCCCGCTCCAGATCCTTTAGAGTAAGTATTGCCTGGGGGGTTTTGCCCCTGGAGAACATCTCCATGCAGTGGATTACGCCGGTAAGACGCAGAACATACTCCACGGCTTTGGGCAGGAACCCCCGAAGCTGTAGCGGAAGCTGGTCTTTGAACGAATATATTTGATTGCGCCATTCAAAAAATTTTGCCTGGGCCTCAGAGTCAAGAATCATTACTTTTGGCTTATAAATCTCTCCTCCGCAGCTCTGGATTTTTTCATCCACCCAAGCCATTGCCCGATGGAGAACCATCTCCCATTTAGCCCTATCCATCTCCCCCCATGATTCCGGGGTCAGGTCATAATAGGTCGAGGGCTCACAG
>DYJG01000237.1 GCA_020723225.1 Desulfobacca acetoxidans
TGGCCCCTGGCCCCTGGCCCCTGGCCCCTGGCCCCTGGCTTTCTCATCCCACCTTTCGCAAGGCCGCGGCAATCCCCACCCGCGCCGCCCGCCAGGCGGGGAGCGCGGCGGCCAGCACCCCCACGGCCAGGGCCGTGCCCAGGCCCAGCCCCAGGGTCAGCCGGGTGAGGGGAAAGACCCGGAAGTATTGGCCCATTTGCGTCTTAAAGACCTGCACCGCGGGAAAAGTCAGGGCCAGCCCCAAAAGCCCGCCCATCAGGGCCAGAAGCAAAGATTCGCCTAAAATAAGCCCGGCCAGGTGCCGGGGCCTGAAGCCCATGGTTTTCAGCACCGCGTATTCCCCCAGGCGCTCCCGGGCGCTCATGGCCATGGTGTTGGCCAGAACAATCAGGATGACGCCGATGACCAGCCAGGAGACCACCTGGATGGCCAAAAGAATGGCCTCGGTCATGGAGACGAAGCTCTGGAAAAAGGAAGCTTCGCTCTCGGTGAGGGTCTCCGCCAGGGAGTTTTTGAACATGGCGTCGATCTGGGAGGCCACGGTCGGGGCCAGCTCCGGCCGGGCGACTTCTATCAAAAACCAGCTCACCTGGTCCGCCTGGCTGGGCATGTTCTTTTTCATGGCCTCATTTAGGTATTCCCAGTTGAAATAGAAGCGGCCCTCATCGACGGTGGGCTCTCGCCCGGTGTAGATGGCCCGGAGGATAAAGCGGTATTCTCCGGGGAAAATCCGCCCCTGGAGGACGATGGCGTCCCCGATCTTCCAGCCGTACCGGGCCGCGAGCTGCCGACCCGCGGCCGCGGCCCTCCGGTCCTGGAAAAAGGCTGGTTTTTGCTCCTCCGGGATTTGATACTCCGGATAGATCTCGAAATAGCTTTGCAGGGCCACGGAAAACTGGGGGAAAAAGTTTCTTTCATCGATATACACGCCCCCGAACCAGTTGCCGTAGGTCACGGCCTTGACCCCCGGCACGGCCTGAATCTTGGGAAGATAGGCCATGGGCAGGCGGAAGACCAGGGAAATGGCGCTGCGGCACACCAGCCGGGAAGGAGAGGCGTTGGCCACCCCGACATACCAGGCGGCCACCACCGTACGCAGCAGACAGAAGGCCAGCACCGCCAGGGCCATGCCGGCGATGGTAAGCCCGGCCCGCAACGGATGCCGGATGGTATTGCGCCAGGTAAGTTTAAACATCTGGGGTCAGGGGCCGGGGGAGGGGTTAGCGGTCCGGGTCTATCCGGCTAGGTTTCGCCCTCACACTCCCGAGCATACGCATTAATATCACACTCGCAGCCTTTAGGGGATCGGTATTGATTTTCCTAGACGTTCAAATTTGACTTTTTATTTGATAATACCTACAGTTATACCGATAATTTCGGTAACACCCACCAAGGCTTGGGGGTCTTAACTCGGGAAATTTTCTCCTTTGGCAAGCGATCGGGAAGGATAAGCGCCGGTTGGGGGGAATGCCGTCATGATCCGCTCTATCAGACTAAAACCGCAGCATTTCCGTCCACTCCTGCCGAAACTTAGCCTTATCCTGATACTGGGCGGATTTCTCCTCTCCTTTCCCATCCTTCTCTCCGCCGGCCAATCCGCGGAAAAGAAACCGGTACTGATCCTGAACTCGTATCACCGGGGTTTCACCTGGACGGACCACCAGGTGGATGGAATCATGGGGGTGCTGGCCCAAAGCCTCCCGGAGCTGGAACCCCAGGTGGAATACATGAATTGGAAACATTTTCCCTCCGGGGAAAATCTCCAAAGACTCCTCCAGCTCTATCGGTATCGGTATGCCCGGCAAAAAATCGAAGCGGTGATTTGCACGGATAACGCGGCCCTGGATTTTGCGGCCAAACATCGTGCGGCCATCTTCCCCGGGGCCGCCCTGGTATTTTGCGGGATCAACGGCTTCAAGGATGAAATGATCGCCGATTGCCCCCGGGCCACCGGGGTGGTGGAGGACGTGGACCCGGTGGGCACCATCGATCTGGCGCTCAAGCTCCAGCCCACCACGAAAACCGTGGTGGTCATCTCCGACGCCACGGAGAGCGCTAAGGGGACCAACGAGAAGATCAAAAAGAACATCTCTCATTTTGCCACCCGGGTGGCCATCCGCTTTCTGACGGGCCTGAGCATGGCCGAAGTCCTGGAGCAGGTGGAGCAGCTTCCCCCGGACAGCATCATCCTCATGTCCAACCTCAATCGCGATCGCCTGGGCCAGGTTTACAGCCATGAGCAAGCCCTCTCACTGGTCCGGAGCCGCAGCCGCGTGCCCATTTACGGCCTGTGGAGCTTCGTCCTGGGCCAAGGCATTGTGGGGGGGAATCTGCTCAGCGGGCAGGTGCAGGGAGAATATGCCGCCCGCTTTGCCGTGCGGATTTTAAAGGGCGAGGACCTCGGCAAGATGCCGGTGATCCGCACCAGCCCATGCGTGCCCATGTTCGATTATCAGCAGATGCAGGCCTTCGGCCTCCAGGCTTCCCTGCTGCCCCCGGGGAGCTTGGTGATCAATCAACCCTCATCCCTCTACCAGGCCTACAAAACCCTGATCTGGGGCGGCTCGGCGGTTATTCTGGCACTGTCCTTCCTGGTGCTGGTCCTTCTGGTCAACATCGGCAAGCGCCGGCGGGCCGAGCAGGCCCTCCAGGAATCGGAGAAACGTTACCGCTCCCTGGTGGACAATCTCCCCATGGGCGTCTGGAGGGCCCCACCGGACCTGGACGGCAAGTTCCTCATGGGCAACCCCGCCATGGCCCACATATTCGGCTGCGCCTCCACCGAGGAGTTCATGAATACTCCGGCGCCGGAGTTCTGTATCCACCCGGAAGAACATGAGGACCTGGTCAACACCCTCCGGACCCAGGGAAAGGTCGCGGGCCGGGAGATGCAACTGAAAAGGAAGGACGGGGCTCTCTTCTGGGGCTCCATCACCGCCAATATGGTGAAAAACGAGCAGGGTGAACCCCTGTTCATCGACGGCCTCTTTGAGGATATTACCGTGCGCAGGCTGTTGGAAGAGCAACTGGCCCACTCCCAAAGGATGGAGGCCGTGGGCCTGCTGGCCGGGGGCGTGGCGCACGACTTCAATAACCTGCTCACCGCCATCATCGGCCACAGTGAAATTATGTTGCTGGAGCTGCCGCCGGGCGCCCCTCTGTCCGAGAATGTCCGGGAGGTCATGAAGGCTGCGGAGCGGGGCAATTCCCTGACCCGGCAGTTGCTGGCCTTCGGCCGCCGCCAGATTCTCCAGCCCTGGGTGGTTAATCTTAACAGCACCATGGCGGATATGAACAAGATGCTCCAACGGCTCATCGGCGAAGATATCGAATTGGTGACTATTCTAGACCCCGACCTGGGGCTGGTGAAGGTGGATCCGGGACAGATAGAACAGATTATCATGAACCTGGTCCTCAACGCCCGGGACGCCATGCCCAAAGGCGGCAAGCTCACCCTGGAAACGGCCAATGTCTTCCTGGACGAGCATTACGCCCAGACCCATCTTGAGGTTAAACCCGGCTTCTACGCGATGCTGGCCGTCAGCGACAGCGGCGTGGGCATGGATAGCGAAACCCAAACCCGGATCTTTGATCCGTTTTTTACCACCAAAGAACAAGGGCGGGGTACGGGCCTGGGCCTGGCCACCGTTTACGGCATCGTCAAACAGAGCGGCGGGCATATCTGGCTCTATAGCGAGCTCGGCAAAGGCACCACCTTCAAAATCTATCTGCCCCGGGAGGAAGAGGCCGCCGAGCCCTCCTTAAGAACGGCTCCGGTCATTTCCTCCCTCCAGGGCGACGAAACTATCCTGGTGGTGGAAGATGACGAGTCCCTGCGGGGGGTAGTTGCCAACCTCTTGGAGAGGTATGGCTATACGGTGCTGGAGGCCGGCAGCGGCGACGCGGCCCTGGCCGCCTGCGCCGGCCGGGAGGGGCCGATCCACCTGCTGCTCACCGACGTGGTGATGCCCCGGATGAGCGGGCGGGAATTGGCCGATAGCCTGGCCCAACTCCATCCGGAAACCAAAGTTCTTTACATGTCCGGCTATACGGACAACGCCATTGTGCATCACGGGGTCCTGGACGCCGGCCTGCACTTTATCCAGAAACCCTTCAAGATCCTCAGCCTGTTGCAGAAAGTCCGGGAGGTGTTGGCCGCCGGGGATTAAGGCCGGGGTCAGGGGCCAGGGGCCAGTGATCAGTGATCAGTATCAGTAATAAGTTGGTGGCACAGGCTTTCCAGCCTGTGCCCATATCGCAGGTCTTGGCCACCGGGGATTAAGACGCCAGGGCGGTAGCGCAAGCTTTCGGTAGTGCAGGCTTTCTAGCCTGCGCTCCTTAATCCCGCCAAAATCTCCACTGCGCGCAGACCCACTTTTATCAGCCTTTTTTCCGCCAAACTCTTAATCCGGGCGGAGGCGAAGACCGAAGCCCCGGTAATGCGGTTGTTCAACACCGCGCATGCGCCCCCGGCCCGTAAAGGATAGGTGGAGACCCCGGCCAGGGTGAGGTAGGCGGACATCTCCATTTCCAGGTTCAAGACCCCGGCCCGGCGCAGGCGTTCGATTTTATCGGGTTCCAACATGGGAAATCCCGGAACCTGCCGGGCCTGGCCGGAGTAAAAATCGGCAGTGGTGCAGGTGAGGCCCACGTGGTGGGGGACTTGCAGCTCCGCCGCGGCCTCCTTTAGGGCCTTAAGCACTAAAGGGTGTGCCCGGGCCTCATATTCCGGGGGAGCGTAGTAGTTGGTGGTGGTTTCGTCCCGCAGGCACCTGGAGGTGATGACCAGGTCGCCGGGAGCGATCTCCGGGGCTAACGCGCCGCAGCTCCCCAGGCGGATGAAGGTGGCGTTCGGGACGCACTGCGCGGCCTCGATCACGGCAATGGCGGTGTTGTCCGCACCGATGCCGGTGGCCATGACGGAGAGGGGAAGGCCGCGATAGCTGCCGGTGTAGGTGAGAAATTCCCGATTTTGGCGGCGCAGCTCCACCTTGTCGAAGCAGCGGGCGATCTTCCGCGCCCGGCCGGGGTCGCCGCAGGTGAGGATGTAG
>DYJG01000238.1 GCA_020723225.1 Desulfobacca acetoxidans
CGGGGCCCGGCCATGCCGAGATAGTGGACCGGATCGTGGCCGTGGTCAATGATGAAATCATTACCATGTCCGAATTGGACCAGATGGCGAAAATGGTGCAGGCCTCGGCCGGGTTCAACCCCAAATCGAAAGAAAGCCAGGCCCTGAAGCGGGAAATGCTGGAGGCCCTGATTGACCGGAAACTGGCGAAGGGCGAGGCCAAGCGCCGGGGCATCACCATCACGGACAAGGAAGTGGACCTGGCCATAGAAGATTTCAAGAAAAAAAATCGCATCCCGGATGATGCTACACTGAATCAGGCGTTGGCGAAATCCGGGATCACCGTCAAGGAACTACGGCAGCAGATCGCCGATCAGATCCAGCAGGAGCGCCTGGTTTTTATGGCCCTGGGAGCCAAGAAGGCCGAAATTCCGGAAGCGGAAGTGCGCAGATACTACGACATGCATTTCAAGGAAGCCGGCGGCGGCAATCAAGTGCGCCTTCAGGTTATTACTATGCCGTTACCTCCTGACGCCACCACCGGACAAAAGGAAGAAACCAAGAAAAAGGCCGAGGCTGTTCTCAAAGACATCCGCCTGGGCGGATCGCTACAGGAGACCCTGCGGAAGCATTCCCTTGCCGCCCAGGATCTGGGATTCATCAACCAGGCCGATCTGGCTCCCCAGCTCGGGGAATTGATCGGCAAGCTGCGGCCTGGCGAGGTCGCGCCGATTCAGACCCCGGAAGGGTTCCAACTGGTGGTCCTGGTGGAAAAGCGTTCCGGCAAACCCCGCTCTTTTGAAGAAGCGGCCCCGGAAATCCGCAACCTCCTCTCCGGCCAGGCCCTCCAGAAGCAATTCGTGGAATGGGTCAAGACCCTGCGGGAAAAGGCGCATATCAAGATAATGCTGTGAGCAGTGAGCAGTAAGCTGTGAGCAGTTGGGGGCCAGTGGTCAGTGTTCAGGGGGCAGGGGGCAGGGGGCAGAAGGATTATTGGCTGCCATAAATAATATTAAAGTATTTTCTGTCTGTTACCGGGTTTTGCTTGGGAACGAAAAAACAAGCTGACAGCTGATCGCTGACAGCTGAAAGCTGAAAGCCATTGACAACCGAAGACCAAAGACCGAAGACCGAAGACCGGCCCCCGGCGGCCGATATCGCCCGCCTTGCCGCCCACGTCGGCCGAACCGTCAGCATCCGCGGCTGGGTCCATCACCTCCGCTCCAGCGGCAAGGTGCGCTTTCTGGTGGTCCGGGACGGCACCGGGCTGGTCCAGGGCGTGCTGGTGAAAGGCCGGCTCCCGGAAGAGGACTTTGCCGCGTTCGACCGCCTCACCCTGGAATCCTCCCTGATCCTGGAGGGGCAGGTGCGGGCCGAAGCCCGGGCCCCCGGAGGCTTCGAGCTGGAAGTCACCCGGCTGGAACCCCTGCACATTCCCCAGGATTACCCCATCTCCCCCAAAGAGCACGGCGTGGGTTTCCTCATGGACCACCGCCACCTCTGGCTCCGCTCCCCCCGGCAGCAGGCCATCCTGAAGGTAAGGGACGAGGTCTGCCGGGCCTGCCGTGACTATTTCCACGACCGGGGCTTCGTCCTGGTGGATACTCCCATCCTTACTCCCACGGCCTGCGAAGGCACCACCAGCCTCTTTGAGACCGACTACCTGGACCGGGGCAAGGCCTATCTCTCCCAGAGCGGCCAGCTTTATCTGGAGGCCGCGGCCATGGCCCTGGGCCGGGTCTATTGCTTCGGCCCCACTTTTCGGGCGGAAAAGTCCAAGACCCGCCGCCACCTCACGGAGTTCTGGATGGTGGAGGCGGAGGCCGCGTTTTACACCCTGGATGAAGTCATGAACCTGGCCGAGGGCCTGGTGGCCTTCGCAGTCTCCCGGGTGCTGGCTCACCGCCGCCCCGAGCTGCAGATCCTGGAGCGGGATGTGGCCCCCCTGGAGGCGGTGGTTCCTCCCTTCCCCCGCATCAGCTACGGCGAGGCCCTGACCCGACTAAATGAGCAGGGTAAAGAGATGGCCTGGGGCGAGGATTTCGGCGGCGACGAAGAGACCCTCATCTCCCAGGCCTTCGACAAGCCCGTGTTGGTGCACCGCTACCCCCGGCAATGCAAGGCCTTCTACATGGAGGCGGACCCGGATGCGCCGGAGTTGGCCCTGTGCGTGGACATGCTGGCCCCGGAGGGTTACGGGGAGATCGTCGGCGGCTCCCAAAGGGTGGCGGACCTGGATGTTCTCCTGGCCCGCCTGGAAGAACACCGCCTGCCCCAAGAACCCCTGGAGTGGTACCTGGACCTGCGCCGTTACGGCAGCGTGCCCCACAGCGGCTTCGGCTTGGGGATAGAGCGCCTGGTGGCCTGGCTCTGCGGCCTCAAACACGTGCGGGAGGCCATCCCCTTCCCCCGCCTCCTGGACCGGCTTTACCCCTGAGACCGTTTTGCGTTTTTGGTTTTTCGTTTTTCGTTAAAAGAAATCGCCGAGAAAATAAGTTACAATATAACCAAAGTCCCGGTAATAGAATTGTCTTTAACGCAAAACGAAAAACGCAAAACGAAAAACGATCCTTTAACGTTTGCACCCATGTTCGGTCTAATTCATTGAAGACCTCGAGGATTCACAATGACTGACCCCCAGCTCGTGGCCCGGGCGCAGGAAGGCGACCTGCCGGCTTTCGAGGAACTGGTCAAGAAGTATCAGCGGGAGATCTACGGGCTGGCCTACCGGCTGGTGCTGGATGCGGAGGAAGCCAAGGACCTGACGCAGCAAGCCTTTATGCAGGCGTTTGTCCACATCAAGGGCTTTCGCCAGCAGGCCCAGTTTCGGACCTGGCTTTTCCGGATTGCCATCAACCAATGCTACAACTATCTGAAAAACAGGAAGAAATTTGGGGATCCGGTTGATTGCGACGAATACGTCTTGGTGGGGGAGGATTCCCCGGAAGAGGAACTGGTGGCCCAGGAAGACCACCGGCGGCTCTATGCCGCACTGTCCCGCCTGCCGGCCAAGCAGCGGGCGGTCATTACCCTGAAACTGGAGCAGGGTCTTTCCTACGAAGAGATCAGCAAGGTTTTGGGAGGCACCGCGGGCGCAGCCCGGGTCAATTATTGCCAGGCGTTAAAGACCCTGAAGAAATACATGCAGAACGAGGATGATTATGAAGTGGCGGTGCGCCCTTATCCAAAGATGGTTACCCGCGTATCCCGACGGTGATCTCTCTCCCTTTTGGCAGGGGATGGTGAGATCGCACCTGGAGAAGTGCCCGGCTTGTCGGGAGGAGTTGGCGGGCCTGGAAGCAGTGGTCATGAATCTCAAAGCTGCGCCGCGGCCCGAGCCGGACCAGGCCTTCTGGGATAATTTCAACCGGGAGCTGCACCTGAAACTGGCCCAGAGCGTCCAGAGCGTCCCTGAACCGCCGCCTGCCCGTTTTCTTAAAATGCCCTATTATCTGCTGGGAGCCCCGGCGCTGGCGGGATTGCTCCTCTGGGTGGCCTTCGGTTATCTGAACCCGGAGCGTCCGGGTTTGCCTCCCCAGCCCCAACTGTCTCAAGAGCAGAAAGCATTGGAAAAAACCCCGGCCGCCCCGCGACTCGCCGCGCCTGCCCCTGCCCCGGAAAAGAGTGAAGCCGTGATGATGGTGTCCCAAAACGGCCACGACATGCATGGGGAGGATGATTTGGACCTCGACGGCGATTTGGATTCCACTTTGGCCGGCATGACGGAGACGGAAAGGGAGGCCTTCCTGAAAAAGGTCCGCCAGCACGAAAAGGATGGCTCATGTACCAGAGAATCTCTCGCAGTCTGCTGGGCCTGATCCTGGCGATAACAGTCGCGGCTGCCCCGGCCTTTCCCCAGGCCCCCCCCGAGGGACAGGGCGGCTTCCAGGAGCAATTCCTCCAGGTCAAGCGCAAACAGTTGGGCCCGGCCCTGGGGGTGAGCCAACAGACCGTTGACCAGCTCCTGGAGATTGAACAGCGCTACAAGGCCATGCGCCAGAAATTGTTCCAGGACTCGAAAGCGGATTTCAAGCGGCTGCAACAAGTAATGCACCAACCCTCGCCGCCGGACCAGGAGGTGCGGTCGATCCTCCTGGCCATCAAACAGAAGCAGCAGGATGATCAGAATTTACACCAACGGCAGGTTCGGGAAGAGGAGACCTTGCTCACCCCGGTGCAACTGGCCCGGAATATCATGTATCAGAAGAGACTGTTGAAGGAAGCCCGGAGCGTCAAAGGCAAGGGACCCCGGGAAGCCGTGCCTTTGCCCCCCCCCGCCGGCCCCCGGGAGGTTTCCCGGAAAACCGGCGCGGTTCCGGCTGAGTCGGGCGCTTTCCAGGAAAGGGAATCAACACCCGCGGCCTTCCCCCCCCAATTGGAAAGGGCCCTGGGGGTGAATCAGCAAACCGCGGCCCGACTCCTCGAGATCAGACAGCGTTATCGTCCTTTGCGGCAACAATTGATGGTGGAAGCAAAGAACGAATTTCTAAGGCTGGAGCAGATCATGCGCCAGCCGCATCCCACCGACCCGGACGTGAAGAATATCCTTAACAGTATCAGGAAGAAAGAGCAGGAGATGCTGGCTTTGAAACAGCGCCAGGACGTGGAGGAGACGGCCATCCTCACCCCGGTCCAACAGGCCCGCTACCTGATGTTTTTGATCAGCTCGCGGCAGGTGGCTAAAGAGCCTCAAAGTCCGGGCGCCCCCCTCGACGGCGGGATGGGGACCAAACCCGCGGCCAGGAGCGGTCCTCCGGGCCTGGCCCCCCCGGGCCGGCCCCCGGGACCTTGAGAGCGTTTTTCGCTGGAAAAGTATTTTAACTTAGATAAGTTATCGATATCATTGCAATACCGTTTCGCAATTAAAAGACAACAACCCCTAGGGGCGAACCTGGTGTTCGCCCAGCGTCCGGGGCGAACACAAGGTTCGCTACGACCGCTCACCCCACAATAATTACCGCCACGCCCCGGGCGTTTTGCACCACCTTGGCGGTGACGCTGCCCAGGAGCAGGGCCTTGGCCTTGCCCTGGCCCCGGCGGCCCATGACCACCGTGG
>DYJG01000239.1 GCA_020723225.1 Desulfobacca acetoxidans
CCGGGTCAGGTTTTCAAGGTGGATGAGGCTTAAGGGAGTTTCCCGGACCACCAGGATCAAGGGCCGCTTCTCCTTCAAGAAGACTTCTCCGGCCCGGTGGATCAGGTTGCGGCCCACCCCCTGGGCGATGGCCCCCATGGTGCCCATGGTGCAGGGAATCACCACCATGGCCCGGGCCCGGAAAGAGCCGCTGGCCAGGGCGGAGGTGAAATCGTCCACCCGGTGCCAGACGGCGTTGGGAGCCAGGTCCCCCGGGGCCAGCCCCAGTTCCAGGGAGAGCACCTGCTCCCCGGCGGAGGAGATTACGGCATGGAGCTCCAGGTCCGGCCGGGCTGCAAAATAACGCATAAGCTCCCGGGCGTAGATCATGCCGGAAGCCCCGGTGACGGCCACCACGTAGCGGTTCACGGCAGTCCCAGCTTCGGCCACAGCTCGTCCACCTTGCGTTTGACTTCCGGGTCCATGTCGATGACCGGAGGCCACTCCCGGGTAAAACCTTCCTCCGGTCCCTTGCGGGTGGCGTCGATACCCATCTTGGAGCCGTAATGGGGCAGCGGCGAGGCGTGGTCCAAGGCGTCCACCGGGCCGTCGGCGAAGACCACGTCCCGCCTGGGATCCACGTTGTTTCCCAACCGCCAGAGAACCTGGCCCAGGTCCTGGACGTCCACCTCCCGGTCAAAAACGACGATGATCTTGGTGAACATCATCTGCCCCAGGCCCCAGAGGGCGTGCATCACCTTGCGGGCATGGCCCGGATAACGCTTGTCGATGCTCACAAAAGCCAGGTTATGGAAGACTCCCTCCACCGGCAGGTTGAGGTCCACGATCTCCGGCAGGGTTTTTTTCATCAGGGGCAGAAAGATGCGCTCCGTGGCCTTGGCGATGAAGCAATCCTCCATGGGGGGCCGGCCGACGATGGTGGCGGGATAAACCGCGTCCCGGCGCCGGGTCAGGGCGGTGACATGAAAGACCGGGTAATCGTCGGCCAGGGAATAGTAGCCGGTATGATCGCCGAAGGGGCCTTCCCGGCGCAGTTCCCCGGGTGCCACGTAACCTTCCAGGACAATCTGGCTCTCCGCGGGCACCATCACCGGCTGGGTGAGGCAGTTGACCATCTCCACCGGCTCCCCCCTTAAGAAACCGGCGAAGATGATCTCATCGATGTCTTCAGGCAAAGGCGCGGTGCCCGCGTAAATCACCGCGGGGTCGGCGCCGATAGTCACCGCCACCGGCAGGTTTTCCCCCTTAGCCGAGGCCACCCGGTAGTGCTGGGCGCCGCCTTTGTGCCGGTGCCAATGCATGCCGGTGGTGCGGGCGTCGTAGACCTGGAGGCGGTACATGCCCACGTTGCGCTTGCCGGTCTCCGGATGGTGGCTGATGACCCCGGGCAGGGTGATGAAAGGACCGCCGTCTTCAGGCCAGCAATGGAGAACCGGCAGGCTCCTCAGGTTGACCTGCTCGCCGGTGAAAACCACCTCCTGGCAGGGGGCCCGGGACACGGTCTTGGGGAACATGCGGCCCAGCCGCGCCAGCTTGGGGAGGAGCTGCAGTTTCTTCCACAAGGTGTTGGCCTCGGCCTCCATAAAGCTGAGAATTTCCCCGGCGATATCGTCCAGGGAGTCCACCTCCAGGGCCAGGCACATGCGCTCCATGGAGCCGAAGGCGTTCATCAAGACCGGCAGGTCGTATCCCGGGACTTGCTCAAACAACAGAGCCGGCCCTCCGGCCTTGCAGACCCGGTCGGTGATTTCGGTAATCTCCAGGTAGGGGCTCACCGGCTCTTTGATGCGCACCAGCTCCCCGGCCTGCTCCAGGCGGCGGATGAAGTCTTGTAAATGGCGGTATCCCATGTGTTATTCCTGAAAATAAGTTAGCGGCGGTACTTCGGCAAGTTCTCCCTGTTTATACAAGAGATTAAAGAAAATCTGTAACCCTTTTTCATGTTCCGGACTCAGAGAATAATCCAATTGCTGGAAGTATGAGAGCAGCTCCGGGGCCGGGCGGCCCAGGCCGGCCGCGGCCAGACGGCTGAGTTCCGGCAGGGTCTTGATTCCCCAGTCCCGGGAGCGGAGCAGCAGATAGTGCATGGCTGCGGTCTTCTCCGGCCAGGCCGCGGCATAATCCCGGCGCACGGCCCAGACCCCGAAGACAAAGGGCAGACCGATCCACTCCTGCCAGGCCGCGCCCAGGTCCATAACATAGGTCCAATTCCCTTGTTGCTGCAATTGCAGGGCCTCGTCGCCGATGGCCAGGACCCCGTCATCTGCCGCAGACGCGGCCTCCGCCACCGGGCCCTGGCGGTAGACGGGTTGAATGCCGTAAAGCTCTGACATCAGGACTTTAAGAAGCGCGGCTCCGCTGGCGGAATGGGCGCTCACCAGGAGGGGGCGGCCGTGCAGCTTGGCCGGGAGGACCCGGCTGAAGAGCAGCACACTGCCCACCGGCCCCCGGGAACTGATGGAGAGATCGGGCAGCAAAAGATAATCCTGCCAGGCGCGGCCGTATTCCATGGCGGAGATGGAGCCCAGGTCCACCCTGCCCCGGCGCAACGCGGCATTCAGGTCCGCGGGGGTGCCGGAGACCAGTTCAAAGCCGTTCTCCCCGAAGAGATTTTCCAGGGCGAAATAAATGGGCAGGACATTGAGATACTGAATGCGGCCCAGGCGCACCTTTTCAGCCATGTTAGCTCCTGTTAAAAAAGTTACGAGTTGCGAGTTACGAGTTACGGGTTCTTGGTTCTGGGTTCTGGGTTCTGGGTTCCGGGTTCCGGGTTTTAAAAACAGGTCCATATAGTAGTGTGATTTTCCTTAGTTAAGCCATTGCCATTCGCCGGCGGCGCCGCGGGTATAGAGTTCTTCCCAAAAGTCCTTTTCCCCGGAGAGGGGGATAAAGCCCAGGGCGGCTTTTTTGCCGGGCTCCAGGCTGCCGAAGTCGTTTTCCCGCTGCAGAGCCCTGGCGCCCCGGAGGGTTCCCAGGCGCAGCCAGAGACCTTCGGGGTATTGGGGATAGTTTTGATACAGCCAGAGCATCTCCCCGAAGAGGTTCAGATCGTGGTTGCCCGCCAGGGAGTCGGTGCCCAGGGCCAGGGGGACTCCCGCCCGCATTAACTCCGGCACCGGCGCCGCGCCCGCGGCGGTGTAGACATTGGCCCGGGGGCAGAGAACGACCCAGGTGCGGGTGCGGGACAGCAGGGCGCAGTCGACGTTATCGAGCCAGACGCCGTGGACGGCCAGGGTGTTTTCCCCCAGGAAACTCAGGGAGTGGAGATAGGCTGCGGGACTTAAGCCGGGAGGGCGGAACTCCGGGACCCAACGGCCCCGTTGTTGTAACAGCTCTTTAAAAAAGCCGTCACCTTGGGCCAAAAATTCCCCTTCCGCGCCGGACTCCGCCAGGTGAACGCATTGGGGGCGCTTGCGGGGCCGGTTCCAGCGCTTGACGGCTTTGAACAGGGCCGGGGAGACGGAATAGGGGGCATGGGCCGCGGCCGAGATGCAGGGGTTGGCGTCGGCCCGGGACGCGGAAAAAAAGGGAAAAGTCTCCTCCAGCGGACCCAGCTCCACCAAATTAAAGCCCAGGCATTCAAAAAAAAGCTGATACGCCAGGGGAGACGCCGCCAGATGGGGCAGGCTTTCCCCGGTGTTGCTGATGTCCCCCACCAGGGCTGCGCCGCTGTTTCTTAAGGCGGCAATGCCTTGCTGGATGCCCCTTTCCCGCACCTGGGGAGTTACTCCGGCAGACGCGTCCAGGGTTTTTTGCAGCCACTCCTGCCAATGTTCCTGGGGAGGAATCTTCCCGGCCAGGGCGGAAAACTCCAGGTGCGTATGGCAGTTGACCAGGCCCGGGAGAATGGCCCCGGAGCCGTGGTCGCGGACCTTGCCGGCAAAGCCCCGGAGAATCTCCGGGGCCGGGCCCACGGCCGCAATCCGGTCCCCGTCGTGCAAAACCGCACCGTCTTCGATGGGAGGGCCGTTCACCGGCAGCACCCAGCGCCCGACGTGGGCCGTCATCTCACCCATGTGCGCCAATCCTCGCCGATGTCCCCCCGGAGGCGGTAGCGTTCCAGCAGCCGGGGGCAGGGGCAGGCCCGGGGCGCGGCGGCCAGGGCCGGAAGCGCCTTCAGGATAATTTCCGGAAAGGCCGTCTCCACCGCGGCCACCTGAGCCACCTCTTCCGGGGTGGCCAGGCCTTCGAAGAGCACGCCGGGCTGGTAGGGCCGGTGGAGCAAGCCTTCCGCGTAATTCACCACGTAAGTGAGGCCCACGTAACAAAGTTCCAGTTCCCGGGCCAAAAAGACCTCGGGCACCAGGGTCTGGCCCACCAGGTCGCCGCCAAGGAGGCGAAATTTCTTAATCTCCGCGGCGGTCTCCAACCGGGGGCCGGTGGTGGCCACGTAAACGCCTTGGGGATGCACCTTAAAAGGGACGTTTTGCAGGGCTTCCAGCAAACCCGCGCGCATCTCCGGGCAAAAGAGGGGATTGTGGCGGATGAAGCCCCAGCCCACGCCGGTGAAAAAGGTCTGGGGCCCGCCCCGGCCTTCGTCCAGGACGTCGTGAGGAACCACCAAATCCCCCGGCGCCATTTCTTCCCGCAAGGACCCCGGAGCTACCCAGGCCAGGATTTTGTCGATGCCCAGGGACTTCAGGGCGTAGAGATTGGCCTTGGGATTGAGGAAGGGCGCGGATAGGTCGTAACCCGCCTCGCCGTGGCGGGAGAGGAGCGCGAATTCCAGGCCGTTATGCCGGAAGAAGTGGATGGGGCGGCTATCCCCGTAGGGAGTGGAAAAGACCTCGGTCTTCCCCGGCTTAAGGCCCTTGGCCTCAAAGGCTTTGTGCGCGCCGACCCTGGCGATTATGGCGATCTTGGGATTCATCGGCTAATCGGTTCAAAGTTCAAGGTTCAAAGTTCAAAGTTACTGTCGCCAAACAGCTTAGACCCTTGTACAACCAAGTAGAAACAGTGGTGTCCAAGCAGTTGAACATGAGCCTTTGGCTCACCCGTAAACCATGAAAA
>DYJG01000240.1 GCA_020723225.1 Desulfobacca acetoxidans
AGTTCTACCGCCGCCAGTTCGAGGGCCTGGGCTTGGGGCTGGACAGCGTCCGGGGCTTGCACGACCTGGCCCGGCTCCCCTTCACCACCCGGGAGGACCTGTCGGAGAACTACCCCTACGGCCTCTTTGCGGTGCCGCTCCGGGACATCGTGCGCATTCTGTCTTCGCCCGGCACCACGGAAAAGCCTCTGGTGGTGGGCTATGCCGCGCAGGATATAAAACTCTGGCTGGAGCTCCTGGCCCGGCTCTACACCGCCGCGGGCGTGGGCCGGGAGGACATTGTCCAGCTTATCCTGCCGCCGGGTCTGGCCAACTGGCGCCGCGACCTCCAGGCGGGAGCGGAGTTTTTGGGCGCGTCGGTGATCCCTGCGGCCACCTTGAACTTTGCTAAAGAACTGATGGTCATGCGGGATTACAAAACCTCGGTCCTGGTCACCACCCCGTCGCTCGCCCGCCACCTGCTCGCGGTCATGGCCCGGAAAAACGTCTCGCCCATGGAATTGAGCCTGAAACGGGCCTTGCTGGTGGCCGCGCCCCTGCCTTCGGAGGTGCGCCGGGAGATCGAGGAAGGGTTTCAGATCGAAATCGCCACCGCCTACGGCATTACCGAGGTCATGGGGCCGGGGCTGGCCTTCAGTTGCGCAGCCCACCAGGGGTTCCACTTTTCCGAGGACCATTTTTATCCGGAGATCATCGACCCGGAGAGCGGCGCCACGGTTGCTGAAGGCGCCTGTGGGGAACTGGTGATCACCACCCTGTCCACCGTGGCCTTTCCGTTGGTGCGTTTCCGGAGCGGCGACCGGGCCCGGCTGGTGAAGGAGCCTTGCGCGTGCGGCCGCACCCTGGTGCGACTGGGTGAAATTTCCGGGCGGGTGGACCCCATCTTTTCCGTGGGGGGCATCAAGGTGCACCCGGACCAGTTGCAACTGCTGTTGACTGAGGTTTTGCAGGGAAAGGCGGCCGCGTACGCCTGGCAGGTGGACGCGGAAGACGGCCTGGACGTCCTCAACATCGACCTGACCCTCAACGAAGAAATCTTCTCCGACGAAGTCAAGGCCCTGGAGGGCCTCTGCCGCCGGGCCAGGCGGCACCTGCAGGACCATTTGGGCATCAACGCCCGGGTGACCTTACGGGAGGAGGGGTAGCCGGTAAAAAGGTGGAGGAAAGTTACAAATCTTCGGGTAACTCGACCTGCCGTTATCATTCTTGACAAAAAAATATCTACCCACTAATATGGCATAGTAATAATTCTCTTTATCCAATTTCAAAGGGGGAGGATATGGATAAAAAGATTATTTTCAAGCCGTTGGTGGTTTTTGTTGTGTTTGCAGGCTTGCTTTTTTTCTCCTCGCCGGTCCGGGCCGAAGTGTATGTGGAGGCCTATTTGGGCGGCGTGGTGGGGTCCAGCAATTCCTTTAACGCCGATCTGGTGCATCAGCCATCCGCCATCGCGGTTCCGGGCCCCGCGGGGGAATTGATTTCCTTTGACGGGAAATTGAACCCGGCGGTAGTGGGCGGCCTGAAGATCGGCACCTGGTTTGTCAAGGAAGGCTTCCTGGGGTTCAACTACCCGAATTGGATGAAATATCTGGGATTCTACTTGGATTTCTCTTACCACCGTCTAACTTTCCGGCGCCAAAGTTTCAACTCGAATATCAGTTACTTCCGGACCGGGCTGGCGTCGCCGGCGCCGGGGCCCCTGGGACTCACCCAATTTTCCAGCGAAGGCACCGCCGCTACCCTGGCCTTCATGTTTGCCGCCCGTTATGGTTTTTTCAAGGACAGCGAAGTCCCCTTCGGCCGTTTGCAGCCTTACGTGGCAGTGGGTCCGGCCATTTTTTTCTCCACCCAGGAGCCGACCCTGACCGCGGTCCGTTCGCCGGTTTTTATCGGCGCGGTAGTTCCTTACGGCGTGGACCCCGGGTCCAAATCCAGCGTGAATCTGGCCCTGGCGGTAGAGGCAGGCCTACGCTACATGGCTTTGAAGAACGTCTCCATCGAGGCCTCCTTCAAATACCGCTATGCCCAGCCCACCTATACCTTTAGTGCCCGGGACACTTTTAACTCGTTTAACGGCCTGCCGGGCAGAGTCTCCTTTACGCTGGACCCCACTTTTCACCTTTTCAGCTTCCAAGTGGGCGCAGCTTATCATTTTTAATTACCGCCGCTCCTCTTTTCAGGCACTCAGGCGGCCCTCCGGGGCCGCCTCTTTTTCGCCTTCTATAGCCACCCTTCCCTATCCTTCGGAATTTTCTTCTCCGGATTCTCCGGGTGCAAGTTTCTCATTTACCTTCCCGGCAAAATAGCCTATGATACGGGACTCATAATCAGTTAAATCCGCTGTACAAATTCCTTAGCAGAAATCAGGAGGAGAACGATGACTGGTTGGCGCAGGATTATGGTATTAGCGAGCGTACTTTTATTGGTTACTGCGGGTCTGGCCTGGGGCCAGGAGCCCATTAAGATGGGGTCGGTGATGCGGCTGACCATCGGCGCGGAGCACGGCATCCCCTGCGCCCGGGGCGTGGAGATGGCGGTGGCCGAAGTCAATAAGGCCGGGGGTATCAACGGCCGCCAGGTGGTGCTCGTCGGCGAGGATGAGAAGGACTCCCCTGCGGCCGCGGTGAGCGCGGTGCAGAAACTCATCAACGTGGACAAGGTGGTGGCCATGGTGGGCCCCATGACCTCCGGCGCGATGATGGCCGCGGGCAAGACCGCGGACGACGCCAAGGTGGTGGCCGTCACCCCGACGGCAACCACGCCCAAGCTGAGCGGCTACGGCGCTTATCTCTACCGGGGCTGCTCCCGCATCGACAAACAGGCGGAAGTTCTGACCGACTACGTGGCCAAGAACTGGAAGCCCAAGACCGTGGGCATCTTCTTCTCCAACGAACCTTACGGCAAGGGCTGCGCCGAGCTGTTCACCAAGTTCTTCGAAAAGCACGGCATCAAGGTGGTGGCCACCGAGTCCTTCAACCGGGGCGCCCGGGATTTTAAGAGCGAACTCACCAAGATCAAGGCCGCCAACCCGGATATCCTCTTTATCCCCGGCTACACCCCGGAGACCGCGCCGGCCGCGGCCCAGGCCCGGCAGTTGGGCATGAATCAGAAGATTTTAGGGGTGTACGGCGACATGGACCCGGTCTACATCCAGTTGGCCGGCAAGGCCGCGGAAGGCCACGTCATCGGTGTGGAGTATGACGAAAACTACGACACCCCCAAGAACAAGAAGTTCAAACAGGATTACGAAGAATTGGTGAAGAAGAACAAAGACCCTTATAACATCATGTTCGCGGCCCTGTCCTACGACGCGGCCAGCATGATTCTGGAAGGCATGAAGAAAAACGGCCCCACCGCCGAGGGCGTGAAGAAATTTCTGGATGAGATGAAGGACTTCGACGGGGTCACCGGCAAGCTTTCCTTCGACAAGACCCATGACGTGGCGCGGGCCGGGACCCTGGGGGTCTATATCGTGGAGGTTAAGGGCGGGAAGTACGTGGTGGTCAAGTAGATCGTTTTTCGTTTTGCGTTTTTCGTTTTTCGTGTGGGAGGTCTGTCTCCTTCTTTGAATTGGCACCCCTAAACCAATCTGAAAAAACAAAAAGCAGGTAGGCCGGCCTGACGCTGGCTTTCCTGCTTTTTTTACGAAAAACGAAAAACCAAAAACGAAAAACGGCCTTTCTACTTCTCCACCAGGATCACCTTGTGATTCACCAGGTTGAGGCTTTTAATCGTGGCCTTGACGACCTTTTGTTCGCCGAAGATGCTGACGATCCTTAAGTTATCCCCATCGGGTTCGATGAGGTCCACGTCCGCCAGGAGCAGTTCTTCCTTGCCGTCTTTCAAGATATAGGCTGCAGCTTCACACATGGCTGATGATCTCCTTTAAGCGTTGGCTGACGATCTTTTCCACCAGGTGGGGCAGAGGCTCGGGGGAGAGCCCCACGATCTCCACCTTCTCCTGGGTTAAGGGCAAGAGGATCTTGGGCGCGGGCGCGGAGGCGATGGCTTCGGCCATCTTCGGGGTGACCTCCCCCATCATGGAGTTGGCCAGAACGATGGAAAGGCATCCCAGGATGACGTCCGCTTTGAGCACGGTGCGGCAAATGGCGTTCTCCCCGCTGGCCCCCTTGTTGGCCCGGGCCTTCATCATCTGGGCGGTGGCCACCGCGTTGGTGCCCAGGGCGATGACTTCGTGCTCTTCGCCGTAGACCTCTTTCAGGCGTTTGATGAGCGCGGCGCCGATGCCGCCGCCCTGGCCGTCGATGACGCAGATGCGCATCTTTGCCCCTTAAGCGAGATTGAACTTTTTCTTAAGGTTTCGGTACACGATCTCCGGCACCATGCCCTCGATGTTGCCCCCGTGGATGGCGGCTTCCTTGAGGATGCTGGAACTTAAAAAGACCCAGCGGAGGCCGGTCATCAAGAACACGGTTTCGATTTCCGGCTCCAGGCGGCGGTTCATCATGGCCAACTGAAATTCGTACTCAAAGTCGGTAACCGCCCTGAGTCCCCGGAGAATGGCCCGGGCTTTTTTATTCCGGGCATAGTTCACCAGCAACCCGGTGAAGGTGTCGATGGACACCTGGGGAACGTCTTTAAGGGATTCCCGGATCATTTCCATGCGTTCTTCAATGGTGAAGAGGCATTGTTTGGTGGGGTTCCAGGCCACGGCGACGATGATGTGGTCGAAGATCTTCAGGGCCCGCTGCAGCAGGTCCAGGTGGCCGTTGGTGATGGGGTCGAAGGAACCGGGGTATACCGCAATGTCAGGCATGTGCCTGGGGTCTCCTGTAGAAGTAAAAAGTAAAAAGGTAAAAGTGAAAAGTAAAGTAAAGTAAAGCAATAAGTTGCTTTTTACTTTTTACTTTTTACTTGTTTTCATAAAAAGCCACCTGGGTGTCGCCGTAGCGGCGGAGTTGGCGGCGCGTAAGCATGCCCGCCGTCTCCGGCATGTTGTCCCGGCGGCTGTGCTCGGCCACCACCCAGGCCCCTGGGG
>DYJG01000241.1 GCA_020723225.1 Desulfobacca acetoxidans
GCGCAAGAAGCTATGAAATTATTTATAATACTCGGATTAATCGGTGTATCGTCAAGTGGTTTATACATGGAGATAATCCTTAACAGAAATCAGTTAAGCAGGATTCGAATTACCCACCCTCGGCGAAATTGCAGGCAGGCTGTGTCCGCCCTATTATATTATGGGATTGGGGGAGGGTAAGGGCCGCAGGCCCTTAGCCCCCTCCCCCAAAATTATCCCTCCTCCTCCAACGCCGCGTACGCGGCCCCGGACATGATCTCCAAAGGAGCGGACTGGCCCGTCCACAGCTCAAACTGGGCCGTGGCCTGATGGATCAGCATCTGCAGGCCGTCGATGGTGCGCGCGCCATGCATCTGGGCCTCCCGGAGGAGCCGGGTCAACAGGGGCCGGTAAACGATGTCCATCACCAGAGTAAAGCGGCTCAGCAATTCCGGGTCGATGGGGAGGCCGTGGAGGTCCGGGGCCATGCCCACGGGGGTGGCGTTGATCAGGATGGCGGCCGGGCAGCGGTCCTGGGAGTCCAGGGGGACGGCCTGGACCCGCATTTCCTGAGCCAGGGCCGCGGCCCGGAGTGCGTCCAGGTCGGTGATGGTGACCTGCCCGCCATTCTCCAGGATGCCGAAGGCAATGGCCCGGGCCGCGCCCCCGGCCCCTAAGATGAGAAAATGCTCTCCGGCAATGCCGGTTTGGGCCTGGAGCGCGGTCACCGCGCCCAGCCAGTCGGTGTTATAACCGATCAGCCGCCCCTCTTTATTGACCACGGTATTCACTGCACCCATGCACGCCGCCTTGGGGTCCATTTCGTCAATCAAGGGAATGATTTCTTCTTTAAAAGGAATGGTGACGCTCGCGCCGCCGATGGCCAGGCCCCGAAGGCCGGCCACGGCTTGGGTGAGATCGGTCACCGGGAAAGGCACGTACACGGCATTGATCCCCAAAGCCTGGAACGCGGCATTATGCATGGCCGGGCTCAGGGAGTGGGTTACCGGGCGGCCCAGGATGCCGTAGATTTTGGTCTTTCCATCGATACCTAAGGTTTGTTCTGTCATGGCGATAAGTGGATTTTTATCCAGCGGAATCTGTTTTCTTTAATAGACGTATCACTGCATGATATGTAGCAAGGTAGAAATGAAAAATCCATGAATACCAAATTGACTGATCATAATCTCTTTTCTGTTTAGGATCGTGGTGCCGAATTGCAAAGTTGTTCGCAATATCAAATAATGCAGCCTCATCTTTACGATTTAATGCTTTTTCAAGTTTTTTAGTTTTTTTTAACCATTCGAAAACATCAGCAAGTTCTCTAATTGCCTCCCTTCTTTCGTTCATATTTAAGTGCCGATTCCTCCATTTTTGAATCGCATCTCGAACTTTTTTATCTACATTGATTTCGTCGTAGGGTTCAATTTCTGCATCAAGTATATGTTGTAACCCACCCGTACCTTTTGTTAAAATCAATCCATCTTCACTCAATTCAAATCCAGTCTTATAATCACAGAGAAAACGGTTTGCTTCTTCTCGAAATTCCTTTTTACCATCTACCGCGTTATAACTTTCATAATCATAATAATTATAACCATCTTCAGTTGTCATTTGTGTCCATTCACCGGGCTTGGAAGTGTGATCGTACAAGAACTCCAAAACATCAAAAATGTGATCTTCCGTTATTTCATACAAATCCCACTTAGTTATCGGAAAAGGCTGGAAACCAATAGCAAGTCCAGCCTTATGTTTTATTACTTCTGGAAGACTTGTACTTGTAATTCCTGCTTTCTGCTTAAAAAAATCTCGTTCACGGAAGAGAAGGTATAGGTGCTGAAGTCTATTGTACAGTTCTCTAACAGTTAGTTCTTTAGTACCAGTCCTTGAGCTATAATAGCGCTTTGCCATTATATGTACCAGCTTGCCCCGTTATTATTACTAATATTCTTATTTCATTACACGCCAAAAACGCCTTATCTCATTCACCGTCAACTGCCCCGGCGCGGACGCCCCTTTTTTGCTGTAAGGCGCGAAGGTCAGGAAGCTTCCCAAATAAGGGGCCACCACCCTGGACCATTTCCCTGCTGCCCCCATGCAGAAGGCGATGATCTCCCGGCCCGCGGCTTTAGCCTTGGGGATGAGGGACAGCACCCGGAGATTGTCATCGGGCTCCAGGGCCTGGGTGACGATCTTCAGGATATCGCAGTCCGCGGCCAGCATTTCCTGAAGCACCTCTTCCAGCCGGGGCGCATCGGGAGTACCGGAGAAATCGTGCCAGGAGAGGATAATCCGGGTGTCCCCCCGGCGGCTATAAATTTCCCGCCGCCAGGCCGGGTCCGCGGCCAGTTCCAGGTCCAGGAAGTCCACCCCGCAACCCAGGGCCTCCTCCAGGAGAGCGCGGCGCTCGGCTTCGCTCCCCCGCCAACGCCCCCCTTCGCTCTCCAACCGGTTGGTGGCGATGACCTTACCCGGCAGGTCGCGCAAGAGGCGCTTCAAGTCCGGCTGCTCCAGGTAGTCCAGGCGCAGCTCCGTCCAGAACCCCCGGCGCGCGCTGCGCAGGTATAGGTTACGGGCGCGGCGGACGTTGGTTTCCACTACCGGCACGCAGATGATGCGTTTTTCGTTTTTCGTTTTTCGTTTTTCGTTGTCAGTCATTGGCGATTGCAGTACCAGGATACATTCAAACGGTAAGCCTAGTTTTTCTTCCCTATCATTCTTTACATTGGGGTTTTAATATCTTCACGAAAAACGAAAAACGAAAAACGCAAAACGAAAAACGATCTTCAACTAGGATTCTCCACCCCCGGGGCCCTCGGGAAGGAGCCCAGGAGCTGAAAATGGGCGCTCAGGGCCTCGATTTCCTCCAGGGCCGCGTGGACCTGGGGTTCCTCCTGGTGCCCGTCGATATCCACGAAAAAGAGGTAGCGCCAGACTTCGTTCTTCGCGGGCCGGGAGACGATGCGGGTCATGTTGATGCCCCGGTCGGCTATGGGCTGCAAAGTCTTGTACAGCGCTCCAGGAATATTGTCCACTGCGAAAATGATGGAGGTTTTATCATGGCCCGTGGAACCGGGGGATTCCGGGCCGATGACAAAGAAGTGGGTGACGTTGCCCGGATGGTCCTCGATGCGCCGCTCCACCACCCGCAGATCATACAGCGACGCAGCCGCGGCGCTGGCGATGGCCGCGGCGTTGGGATTTTTGGCGGCCTTTTGCGCGGCCACCCCGGTAGAGGCCACTTCGATAATCGGGGTGTCCGGGAGATGCGCGGCCAACCAACGGCGGCATTGGCCGAAAGGCTGGGGGTGGGAGTAGATCACTTCTATATCCTGCGAGTGGCCGGACTTGGACACCAGGTCGTGGGAGACCTCCAGAAAAATCTCCCCGCAGATTTTCAAAGTGGTTTCCACGAAGTGGTCCAGGGTGTCGTTAACCACCCCCTCCGTGGAGTTCTCGATGGGCACTACCCCGTAATCGAAGTTGCCTTTCTCCACCTCCATGAAGACCTCATGGATGCTCAGCAGCGGTCCGAAGCGGGTGGAGCTGCCGAACTTCTTCAGGGCCGCCAGGTGCGAAAAGGTGGCCTCCGGCCCCAAAAAGGCGACGCTCAGGGGGCTTTGGATCTGCCGGCTTGCTGAGATGATCTCCCGGAAGATGTTTTTCAGGGCCGCGTGGCTCAAAGGCCCGGGGTTGAGGCGCATGAGTTGGGACAGGACCTCTTCCTCCCGCTGGAAATCGAGCGTCCGCTGGCCGGCGCGGTTCTTGATGCGGCCGATGGCCTGGGCCAAGGTCTGGCGGCGGTTGAGCAAATTGACCAGTTCCTGGTCCAGGGCGTTGATCTGTTGGCGTATTTCTTCTTTTTCCGTCATAGCTCATTTCTCCAGGATGGTTTCCTGGACCTTGTGGCCGAAATGCCGGCCGGCTTCTTCCAGGGCCACCAACACTTCGTCTCCGGGCTGCAGGGTGACGATGGACACCGCCTCCCCGTTGGCGCGGGTGAGGCGGATGGTCTCCGCGTTTTGCAGGATGGCGGTGATCTCCCGGCCTCCGGCTTCCGCGGCCACCAGCATCAGGGGGCGGCGCTCCACCTTCACCCGGCCCACCACCGCGGGCCAGGTATGGCCCTGGTGGTTGACCACCAGCACTTCGTCCCCTGCGGCCAGCTCCCCCAGGTACCGGGTCTTCCCCCCGGGCACCCGGATATAGGCGTGCACCGGCCCGGCGTTGACCCGGAAGGGCCGGGGCGCGACGTAGGGGTTCTCCAGGGATTCGGCATGGACCAGGAAAAGCCCGCCGGAGGAGTTGCCCACCAGCATGCCTTCCCCCAGCCCCATGTTGGCGCAGGTGTCCACGCAGACCCGGTCCCCCATGCCTAACGCCTTAACCTGGGTGATCTGGGCCGTGGCCAGCTCCGCGGGGGGCGAGGCATCTTTAATGAGGCGGGCTATTTTTTTGATCACCCCGACGTCCCGGCTGGTGACCACCAAACCGTCCACGCCTTTCTCCAATATGCCCAGGAAAGTGCGGGCCGCGTCCGGGTCAGCGGTCTCCACCCAGAGGTTGCCGCCCTGGGCCACCAGGTTTTCCAGGGGGATGACGGTCCAGTCCGGGGTGCTCACCACCACCGGCCCCTGGCGGCAGAGGCGGATAATCTCCTCCTCCTGGCCCATGCCGGTGATGGCCACCTCGTGGATATCCTTGCCGGGGACCAGGTCCCCGTCCGGGGCCACCACCTTGATCAGCCCCAGGGCCTTGACCTCCTGAACCCGGCCCTCCGGCACCCAGACCGCGTCTGCGCCGGACTCCAAGGCGGTGGTGACCAGCTTCTTATCCCAGGGGTCCACTTTGACCCATAGCTGCTTCATGATTTTTCCTTTGTAGGGTGCGTCTTACGCACCATCATAGGCTTCGGAAAATCACCATCACCGGCGCGCAAGGCGCGCCCTACACCGCCTGCAGAAACGACAACGCCTCATCCACGCTGCTGTTCTCAT
>DYJG01000242.1:0-1925 GCA_020723225.1 Desulfobacca acetoxidans
CGGTCCGGGCCCTGCGCTACCTCTTTCTGGTGATGCTGGCCCTGGTGATCATCATTTCCATCTACCTGGTGGGCATTATCCTGGTGTCGGCGCTGCTGGTGATCCCCGGTGCCTGCGCCCAAAATTTGACCGGGCATATCCGGGGTATGATCGTCACGTCCGCGGCTGTGGCCGTGGGCGCGGCGGTTGGGGGACTGATGCTTTCCTGCCTGTTGGACTACCCCACCGGGGCTACCATGGTGTTGCTGCTGTCTCTGTTTTATCTGCTTACCATCGCCGTCCCCTGGCTGCGGTCCCGGCGGGGAGGCGCTTGATGGTCCCAACCTTAAAAAGAAAAGCCTCACGCAAAGACGCCAAGACGCAAAGGAAGACGCAGAGAGGGGAATGTTCCTTCCCCCTTCCTATTGTCAACGCTGCCCGCAGTGATTAATTTCCACTCAATCGCAATCGCATCTCTTTCGGTCCGAGAGGAGGCAGACCATGAAATACCGGACAGCAGCAGCCATAATGGGGTTCTTGCTTTTATGCATATGGGGGTGCGGCGGCGAACCCGCGCCGGAGAAGGCCAAGGCCACCCTGGTGAATTCCCAGGGCCAGAAGGTGGGGGAGGCCCAGTTGGAAGAGACCGCCCACGGGGTGAAAATCACTATGAAGGTGGAAAACCTGCCCCCGGGAGTGCACGCCTTTCATATTCATGAAAAGGGGGACTGCAACTGCCCGGACTTCATGACCTCCGGGGGCCACTTCAATCCCGAAGGCAAAAAGCACGGCCTGAAAAACCCGGAAGGACCCCATGCCGGCGACCTTCCCAATCTGGTGGTGGGCGAAGACGGGAAGGAAACCATAGAGGTCATAGCCTCCCGGGTGACCCTGAAACCGGGGAAGAATTCCCTGTTCCAGCCGGGGGGGACCTCCCTGATGATCCACGCCAATCCCGATGATTATATGACCGACCCCGCGGGCAACGCCGGGCCGCGCATCGCCTGCGGGACGATCACCAAGCCTTAATGGTGACGACGCGCCAGGCCATTAAGGAACTGCTGCTGGAAGAGGCCCTCTCCAGCCTGGAGCTGTCCCAGCGCCTCTCGCTGCCGGAAAAGGAGATTCTGGATCACCTGGAACATATCGCCCGGGCCCCGGGAGAGGGCTGCCGGTTTCATCTGATTCCGGCAGTCTGCAAACACTGCGGCTTCAGCTTCAAAAAACGGGAACGCCTCACCATCCCCTCCCGGTGCCCCAGGTGCCGGGGAGAGTCCATCAGCCGCCCGCGGTTTGAGCTGTTGAAAAAATAAGGATTCACCACAGAGGCACAGAGGACACAGAGATACACAGAGAAAAAGATTTGAGGTCCGGCGGTTTCACCGCCGGACCTCATTTTTTTATCCTCTGTGAATCTCTGTGCTCTCTGTGTCTCTGTGGTGAATCTTTTTATTCTACAGTCACGCTTTTGGCCAGGTTGCGGGGCTGGTCCACGTCGGTGCCCCGGAGATCGGCGATATGGTAGGCCAGGAGCTGCAAAGGCACCACCAGGACGATGGGAGAAAGGTCCAGGGGCACGTCCGGCACGGTAATGACGCTTTCCACCCTTTCTTGGACCTGGTAATTGTCGGCCTCGGTGAGCGCGATGATTCTCCCCCCCCGGGCCGCGACCTCCTCGATGTTGCCCTGAACCTTTTCCAGCACCGGGCTGCGGGTGGCCAGCACCACCACCGGCATCTTTTCGTCGATCAGGGCGATGGGGCCGTGTTTCATCTCGCCGGCGGCATAGCCTTCCGCGTGGATATAGGAGATTTCCTTGAGCTTCAAGGCCCCCTCCAGGGCAATGGGATAATGGAGGCTCCGGCCCAGGTAGAGAAAGTTATAGGCGTTCATGTAACGTCTGGCCAGTTCCCGGATTTCGTGGTCCCGGTCCAGGGCCTCCTGGA
>DYJG01000242.1:1935-4963 GCA_020723225.1 Desulfobacca acetoxidans
CAGGCGCATCTTTACTTCCTCACGGCCGAGGCGGCCCAGGCGCCGCGCCAGGAACAGAGCGATGAGGTAGAGGGCCACCAGTTGAGTGGTGAAGGCCTTGGTGGAGGCCACGCCGATCTCCGGGCCGGCGTGGGTGTAGAAAACGCTGCCGGCGTCCCGGGCGATGCTGGAGCCCACGGCGTTGACGATGGCCAGGGTCTTGGCCCCCAATTCCTTGCCGGCGGTGAGGCCGGCCCGGGTGTCCGCGGTTTCTCCGGATTGGGAAATGGGAATGAGCAGGGTCTTCTCATCCACCAGGGGCTGGCGGTAGCGGAACTCGGACCCCAGGTCCACCTCCACCGGCACGCGGCAGAGGCTTTCCATGATGGTTTTCCCCACCATGGCCGCATGGTAGGAAGTGCCGCAGGCCACCAGAAAGATCTTGTTCAAGCCCCGGAGGTCTTCCGGAGTCAACAGGATTTCCTCCAGGATCACCTCCCCCTGATCCGGGTCGATGCGGCCCCGGAAGGTGTCGATCAAGGCCCGGGGCTGCTCGAAGATCTCCTTTTGCATGAAGTGCTTGTAGCCCGCCTTTTCCGCCATGGCCGGGCTCCAGTTGATCTGGTTGACAGGCCGCTCGATCTTCAGCCCTTCCCGGTCCAGGAGGAGGTAATGGTCGTCACGAACCACCACCAGGTCGTGGTCCTCCAGAAAGACGACCCGCCGGGTGTAGGGGAGGATGGCCGGGATGTCCGAGGCCAGGAAATACTCTCCTTCCCCCAACCCCAGGATCAGGGGGCTTTCCTTGCGCGCAGCCACCAGCATGCGGGGGTCCCGGGAGTTGACGATCACCAGGGCGTAGGAGCCTTTAATCTCCTTGAGGGTCAGGCGCACCGCGTCCAGGTACTCTGCTCCCTGCTGCATGTGTTTGACGATGAGGTGGGAGACTATCTCTGTATCGGTCTCGGAGGCAAAACGATGGCCCTCTTTAAGTAACTGTTCTTTGAGTTCCAGGTAGTTTTCGATGATGCCGTTGTGGACCACCGCGATCTCCCCCACCTGGTGGGGATGGGCGTTGGCCTCGGAGGGCCGGCCGTGAGTGGCCCAACGGGTGTGGCCGATGCCCACCTGTCCGGGCAGGGGGTCCTGGCGCAGGAGCTTGTCCAGCTCCAGCAATTTGCCGACGCTGCGGCGGATGGCCAAGCCATGGTCGCCGATGACCGCCATGCCCGCGGAATCGTAACCGCGGTATTCCAATCTTTTAAGGCCGTCCAGGATGATGGGCATGGCCTCCTGGGGGCCGAGATAACCGATGATGCCGCACATATTAACCTCAATCAGTGGGATTTATTGAGTATACCACATTTATTGGGCGCTGCTTACGGGGTTGGGAGAAACCGCAGGGCAATCGCATGTAACGGTTCTATCAGGGTTCCGGCGAAACATGGGTCGCGATCGCCCTGATAACTGGGCCAAAAGGTCAAAAGGGGAAGAGGGGAAAAAGACTTCTTCACCTGCCATTACGTTTTCCCTTTTAACCTTTTCCCCTTTTAACCCTGAGTCTATAGACCCATCTCCTATGGTCCTCTCCACTTGTTTTTTACATGCGATAGACCTGGGAGAAACCGGCTTCTCCCAATGCCAGTGCCAGGGTTCGAAAGAGACCCCCCATTGATTGTCCCTGGGATATGACAGGTAAAAGTTGAATTGATGGGCGTGCCGGAGGAGCCATTGATACTCGGGGAGTTTTTCGAAGTCTTCCGGGGTTTGCGGGTCATCGCCATTGATGCCGTCGGCATTGATGAAATCCAGGGCATTATTGACCGGGGCCTGGTGCTCGCTATAGCCCGGCATCGCATTCAGGCGGGCGGTTTTCCGCAAAGAAAAATCGTGGTTCCTGACCAGATAAAGGAAAAAGGCATAGGCCTGGTAGCCGGGGGAACGGTAGCCGCTTTCAATGAATAGTTCCCGGCCCAGGTCCTGGCGCATCCTTGCCATCATCTTCAGATAATCGTTATAGGAGGCTGCGGGGCAATATTGGATGTCGGTGGAAAATTCCTTACCGGATTGCTGATAAGCTTGGGGCATGATCTTGACCAGGTTATCCGGCTTTTCCAGGGAGTGGAACGGCCCCTGAAAGCCCAATTCCCGGGGATTAATGGAAAAGATTTGCTGCGCCACTTTTTTCTCGATAAAATTCAACTGTCCCAGGAGATGGTCATAATCTACCAGGACTCGATTCTCCTCCGGGAGAGTTTGCACCTGATTTACCCATTTTGCCAACACCCCCCACACCACGAAGCGCTGCAAGAAATTCAGACGATCGTAGTCCGGCTTGGCAAATACTGCATAGCCGCTTGCCAGCAACCCCACGAGGACCAGCCCCAGTACTGCCAGGGCATAAGACCGGAATCTCACCAGGGAAGACGATGTTCTGCTGACTATTTTTCTGCTTCCTTGCCGGTGATCAGTAATCAGTGGTCATTTGCCGGTAGATAGTGAAAACAACAAACATATCTATTACAGACCACTGGCCACTGGCTACTGGTTACTCTTCCTTCTTTTTGCCAATGAGCCGGCGCTCCAGGTTAACCTGCCGCGCCCGGGAGATACCGAGCTTCCCCGGGGGCACGTCCTTGGTGATGGCGGAGCCTGCGCCCACGTAAGCGCCTTTGCCGATGGTCACCGGGGCCACCAACGCGGTGTTGCTGCCAATGAAGGCTCCTTCTTCGATGGTGGTTTTGTGCTTCTTGACACCGTCGTAGTTGCAGGTGATGGTGCCCGCGCCCACGTTGGCGCCGGCGCCGACTTCAGCGTCACCCAGGTAGGTGAGGTGCCCGGCCTTCACGCCTTCATGGAGCACGGACTTTTTTACTTCCACGAAATTGCCCACATGCACCCCCTGGCGCAGGTCGGAGCCCGGCCGGAGATGGGCAAAAGGGCCGGCGTCGGCGCCGGCGGCGAGGCGGCTCTGGGTGATGACGCAGCCCATTTTGACATGAACGTTATCTTCCAGGGTGGAATCCACAATTTTGACCGAAGCCTCAAT
>DYJG01000243.1 GCA_020723225.1 Desulfobacca acetoxidans
TAGTTTGTCGAGTTCTAACTCAGCCATTAATAGTTCCTCCGGTTTCATACTTTAAGAGAAGGCCTTCGTAGCCTCTCTGTAGACGGGAAACTAAGCCGGACGTGCCCTGCGGCCGGATCCCTGGATTAATAAAAACATCTAAAATTATCGTCCTATCAAACTTTCGGAGCTGTATTCCCTTCATTGGCTCCGAGGAGTCTTGCCCATCTAACCAATTAACGGCAAGAGGTTGCCGGTGGACCGGTTCATAGATATACCCGCAGTTGGTGAATTGACACTGCCACCTTCCGGCTTGGACATCGCATCTTCCGGGTTATCTCTGTCACCCCAATATCAACAATTGAAAAAATTCTTTATAATAAGGAAACTCTTGATGTATTTAGATAAATTCTTTATAAAGAATCATTCTAAAATAGTCAAGTTCAAAATGAGGGGGCAGGGGGAAGGTTTGTGAATGATCCCAATGAACGTCTGGAAAAAATGACCCAGAAACTGCGGGAGAAAGGGTGCCGCCTCACTCCCCAGAGGCTGGCTTTGCTAAAAATTATCGCCACAGGAGAGGGACACCCCAGCGCGGACCGGCTATATGAACTCATAAAAAAGGAGTTCCCCACCACCAGCCTGGCTACAATCTATAATACCCTAAGCCTCTTAAAAGATGTGGGTGAGGTTTTGGAGCTTAATTTTGACAACCTGGGCAGCCGTTACGATGGCAATAAACCCTACCCACACCCCCATATCATTTGCGTCGAATGCGGCCAAATCCTTGATTCCGAGTTTATGGCCATGGCCGCGGTCTCCCTGGAGATGGCCCAAAAGAGCGGTTATCAAATTATGCACTACCAACTAAACTTTTTTGGCCGTTGCCCTAAATGCCAGCAGAAAGGCCAACCTGATTGAAATAAAGGGATAAAGGAAATCTCAGGGAGCTTTTAAGGTGGGCCGCACCACCCGAAAACCGATATAGCCGTCAGAGTAGTCCGGGGCCGCGGCTTGGCGGGCCGCGCAGCGCAAGTCCCGGGCCTGGGAGAACCAGGAGCCGCCTTTGAGGACCCTGAGGACCTCGGGCTTGAAGGGACCACCCGAGTTTAAGGGGTGATACCGGTCCAGGCACCATTCGGCCACGTTGCCGGCCATGTCGAAGAGGCCGTAGCCGTTGGGGGGGAACGACCCCACCGGCGCGGAGAGTAGAAAGCCGTCCTTGGCGGTGCGGTCGTTGCGGAAGTTGGCCCGGAAAACGCCGCCGGCGTCCGGGGCCTCGGCGCCCCAGGGAAAGGGCTGGCCGGTGAGGCCGCCCCGGGCCGCGGCCTCCCATTCCTGTTCGGTGGGGAGGCGATGCGGCACGCCGCTCACCTGGGTGAGCCATCGGGTGAAGGCCGTCGCGTCGTTCCAGGTGACGCCCACCACCGGCTGGTTGGAGGCGTTCAGGTTTTTATCCTCCCAATAAAGGGGCGCGGGATGGCCGGTGGCCTTAAGAAAGCGGGCATACTGGGCGTTGGTGGTTTCGGTGACGGCGATATAAAAAGCATCCACCCGGACCCGGTGGGAAATGACCTCATCCGCGTAGCGGCCGGGTTCGCTCACGGGACTTCCCAGGAGATAGTAGCCCCCGGGGATGAGGCGGAAGGAGATGGATTGGGTTTCCAGGGTTTCCTGGGTATGGACGTTGGCGGCGCAAAATATCAGGACCGCCAAGCCGATCACCGAGAGCCATCGGGTTTTCGGTTTTCGGTTTTCGGTTTTCGGTTGAAAATAATAACCTTTTTTCATCGCCAATTCAGAAGTTTCAAATTGAGACCTCTGCGCAAGTCCCTCCACTTGTCATTCTGAGGGAGCGGAGCAACCGAAGACTCTCGTTTTTGGCGGTAGAGCTTTTTCCGACGTGCCGATGATTACCAAGAGACTGGATATCGTTTCGCCATAACAGAGAGATTCTTCACTCCGCTTCGCTCCGTTCAGAATGACAAACGAGTGACTTTAGCAGAGGTTCAAATTATAGCATGTGCCAATCTAAGGCATCGCCCGCCATACCAGGTGCACCTTAACCTTATTGCTTCTTTATAACCGAAAACCGAAAACTGGAAACCGAAAACCTTATCAAATCTCCATCATCCGCTGACAGCCGGTAAAATACAGGGCCAGCCGGACAGCCTCGGGGGCCAGGCCCTTAATCCCCCCCGCCATCTGCCGGTAGGCCAGGAGTTGGGGACGGTATTTTTCCGTTTCCGCCCGGATAAACTCCTGCCAATCCTCCTCCCGCTCCGGCCGGGAGGACTTGTAGTCCACCACCCACCAGTCCTTGCCGTCAAAGGCCAGGAGGTCGATCACCCCCCGGCGGATAAGGCCGGGTCCGGCGTGCTCTTCCAGCAGCCATTCGCTGTGCCGCGGGGTGGCGGCCTCCAGGAGTCCCGCCAGGAAGGGGTCCCGGCGGCAGGCCGCGGTTTCCGCCAGAATTTGCGGGGCGAGCAGGGCCGCAGCCTCCGGGGCCACCCCGCCCTGGCGCAGGGCCGCGGCCACCGCCCCGGGGGAAGGCAAGTCCCCGCCTTTGCTCAAGGTCTCCATAAGCCGATGAGTTACCTCGCCCCGGATCCGGGGAGTGTGGTCGCCGTTACTTTCCCCCCCTACGTCTGCACCTTGGGGCGGGAATGGAGGCGCCCCGGCTTTCTCCGCCAATTGCGAAGGAAATTCCAATTTATAAGGCCCCGCCTCCGCCTGGAAATCCAGGGGTTCGGGCAGTTCCCGGGTTTCCGGGGCCGTGGGGGTTAAACCTGGGACTTCGGCAACCGGTTCGACCCGCAATTCCGGGTCCGGCCAGACTACAGGAACCCCGGGAGCAAAGTCCCCGGGCCGGTAATGTTCCCAGAGCCAACCCAGGGGGCTTTCCCCCGGAGGGGTGAGGCCGCTGTTCTTATTCACTTTGACCACCCCGGACAGCACCAATCCCCGCCGGGCCCGGGTCACGGCGACGTAAAAGACCCGGCGGGCCTCCTCAAGAAGCCGGCGCTTCTTCAGGTCATGGAGCATGACATAGAGCGGGCTTTGCTTCTCCTGGAGGTACGGCCGGGCCAGGGCCAGGCCGTGGAGCCGGGAGCCGGGAATTTCCTCCAAAAGGAAGGGCGGGGTTTTGCTCTCGTTTTTCAAGGGCTGCCAATCGAGAAAAGGAATAAATACCCGGTCATATTCCAGACCCTTGGCCCCGTGGACCGTGAGCATTTCCACGGCCGCGCCTATAGTCCGGGGGTCCGGGGGCTGGAAGGCCTCCGCCAGGTTGAAGTCGGCCTTGGCGAAAGTGGCCTCCGGCAGCCCGGACTCCGCGGCGGCCAGCAGGTCCAGGTACGCCCGGGCATTGGCCACGCCGCCGGGACCCTCTTGCCCGGCGAGGCCCGGCCAGGCGTCCACCGCGGCCAGAAAGGCTTGAAGAATCTCCGCCAGGGGCAGCCGCCCCGCCCGGGCCTGGACGATGAGCAAGGCATCGATCAGCCGCTTTAGATCGGCGGGGCAGAGGGAGTCCGTAGCAAAACGCCGGATTTTGTCCGTCCACAGGTCCCCGGGGGTCAGGGCTATTTCGGTGAGGAGAGCCAGGGAGACCGGCCCCCACGGTCCCCGCAAGACTCCGGCCCAAGCCGCTTCGTCCTGGGGCCGGATCAAGGCCCGGGCCAGGTTGTGGAGGTGCTGCGCCGCCGGGGAGTCCGCCAGTTTCAGGCCTTCTTTCACCTTGACGGCCAGGCCCGCGGCTGCCAGCGCAGTCAGATAGGCCCGGAGATGGGTGCGGGCGAACAGCAGAATGCCGATCTTTTCTCCCGGTTTCAGGGCCGCCGCGGCTTGGGCCGCTTCCTTAGCCAGCCAGCGGGCTTCCGCGTCCCGGGCGGAGTCTGAGTCCGTTTCCGAAAACAGCGCCAGCCGCGGGGATTCCCCTGCTGCCGCGGCCGGTCCGGGGGTGGCCGCATGAAACTGCACCCCTTCCCGGGTGGCCCCGGCCATGACGGTTTTCCCAAAGACCCGGTTGGCCCAATGGATGAGGGTCTCGGTGGCCCGGAAATTGGTGGTCAGCAGGAGGCTTTCCAGGGGGAAGGCCCCGGGGCCGGGGCAGGGCAGTCCCTGCCGGGATTCCTGGAAGAGGCGCACCTTGGCCTGGCGCCAGCCGTAGATGGACTGCTTGGGGTCGCCCACCACCATCAGGGTGCGGCCGGCCTCCCGCTCCCAGCCCTCCAGGAGGCGGCACAGCAGCGTCATCTGGGTTTCACTGGTGTCCTGGAACTCGTCCACCAGAAGATGCGTCAGGCGCCGGTCCAGGCGGAGCAGCAGCTCTCCCGGGTCTTCCATCTCCAGCAGCTTCAGCGCCGCCTGCTCCAGGGCGATGAAATCCAGGGCTTGCCGCCGGCTGCACAGTTCCTCATAAATGCCCAGGGCCTCCCCCAGGAGAATGACCAGGTCCTGGAGCGCGGCCACTTCATCAGGGCGGACGGCGACGGGGTGCAGATGACGGCAGAGCTTGAGGCAGCTTAAGAAGTCCGGGGAAAGCTGCCGGATCAATTCCGGCCAAAGAGTCTTTTTAAAGTCCGGGGGAAAATCGTATCTGGGACCAAAATCTTTGCGCGCCTCTCCGCTTTTGGTCAGGACTATACCGGCCAGGGCCTGCCACTGCGGTAAATCCCCGGGAGCAGTTCCGGGAACCCGTGACGGCAGATCGGTTCCCAGGGGGGAGTCCTCCAGCGCCGCCCGGAAATCCCGCCAGGACCGCCCCAGATCGCTCGCAGCCAGGTCGGCGGCCAGATGTTCCAGCAAAGGGGTCAACAGCAGATGAAAGCGCCAGGCCAACAGGGATTCGCACCGGGCCGGGTCCCGGCTGCTTCGGGCCAGCTCCAGAAACTCCCCCAGGCAGTCCCGGCGGCCCAGCAGATCCCGCAATTCCTGGGCCAGGCGGGGCCAACTGTTGTTGAGGCGCA
>DYJG01000244.1 GCA_020723225.1 Desulfobacca acetoxidans
TGTCGATGATCCTTTTGGAGCCGTCCTTGCAGGTCACTTCGACTTCGAATACTTCGGTGGGCCTGCCCTCCCGCCCGGCCCGCTCCAATGCCTTCTCCCAATTTATGATTTTTTTCTGGCGATAATTCGAGTCCGGGTAGGCCCGGCGATACCAGTCCTCCAGCAGGGGTACATCCTCCAGGGTGTAGCCGAAGGACTCAACAAACTTGCGATTTACATACTCGATCCTGCCTCCTTCAATGGCGATGGCAATGGGCAGCGGTGAGGATTCCACCACCTGCCGGAACCTCCTCTCGCTCTCCCGCAGCGCCTCCACCGTCTGCCGGTGGTCAGTGATATCCCGGATGGTTTCCAGGGCGCCCACGGCCTTGCCCGCGGCGTCATATAAACGCCTGGCCTTTCCCCAGAGAAGGCGCTTTTCACCCCTTACGGGCACATCGGCCTCGGCCAGGAGAATGTCGCCCTGTCTGGTGACAAAGGCGTATTTCTTTTCGATCTCGTCGTCAGGTTTGAATACCAGATCAATCAATATGGGGCGGCGGCATCCATAAAACGGCAGGGCGTATTCGTAATTTCCCTTGCCGATCATGTCTTCGGCCTTGACGCCGGTCATCTCTTCGATGGCCCGGTTCCAGGTGATGACCTTCCCCGAGAGGTCGATGGCAAAAGTGGCGTCCGGCAGGAAGTCGATGATTTCCGATAAACGCCGTTGGGAATCCCGCAGGGCCTGTTCGGCCCATTTGCGTTCCGTCAAATCATGGCAGACCATGAGATTTTTGTTATCCATCAAGGTCACGAAGGCCTGAATGATCCGCGTCGACCCGTCCTTACAAGTCACTTCGGTTTCCCTGACTTCGGTGGCGCCATGCGGCTTAATTCTCTTTTCCCAAGACTCCTGCCAATCCTGGAAAAGGCTTTGCCGATAGGCCGGATCAGGGTAAGCCAGGCGGAACCAATCCTCCAGGGTGGGAATTTCTTCCAGGGTATAGCCGAAGGTTTCCACGAACTTGGGATTTACATATTCAATGGCGCCGTCGTCGGCGCCGATGCCGATGGGCATGGGGGAAAACTCCACTACCTGCCGGAACCTGGCTTCGCTTTCCCGCAACGCTTTTTCCGCTTTCTTGCGGGCCGTGATGTCATGGATGATGGAATACAGCAGCTCCTTGCCCTTAACCCGGATGGGGCCGGTGAACACTTCCACGTCCCGGATTTCTCCGTTGGCAAGGCGGTGTCTGAATTCAAAGCGCTGCTGCTGTTCGGTCTTGGCCTTCTGGATTTGCTGAAAAACCTGCTCCGGGGAGAGCATGTTGATTTCGGTGATTCTTTTCGTCAGCAGTTCTTCTTTGGAGTAACCGTAATAGGCGCAGGCAGCCGGGTTGGCGTCCATGATGGCCCCGTTTTCGGGATCAATCAGGAGCATTACCGAATGGTTGTTCTGGAACAGGCTGCGGTAGTGCGCTTCGCTTTCCCGCAAGGCCTCTTCCCGGCGCTTGCGCTCGGAGATGTCCCGGACAAAGGCCCACATGTCGGCCTCTGTTCCGGCTTTATCCCTAATCAAGTGAGCCCTTAATTCCACGGGGAAGACAGTGCCGTTTTTGTGGATATATTCCTTCTCGTAGGGGTCCGAATAACCCCGGCGTAGAACCTGTTGTTCGAGAATCTCGGCCTCGAACTTATGCCACCTGGCCGGAGTGAGGTCCCAGAAGGTCAGGCCCCGGACCTCCGCGGCGGTGTAGCCGATCATCTCCAGATAGCTCTGGTTGGTCTCCAGAATGTGGCCGTGCTGGTCCACACTTACGAAACCTTCAGGCATACTTTCGTAAAAACTGCGGTATTTTCTTTCTGAGGCCTCCAGCGCAGCTTCCGCCCGTTTGCGTTGGGTAATGTCCACGTGCTGGAAGACGGCGTTGGTTATTCGGTCTTGCTGGTCAATTATGGGGGAAACTGTGACATCGAGAATAACCGACTTGGCGCCCCTTAATCGGGGGGTCTGGAGCCGGGTAGTGTCATAGGCGATTTCGAATCTGACCTTTTCCCCCTTGTCGAAAACCCGCCGCACAAGGGGGATCAATCCCTGTTCTTCCACGATGTTATCCTGGAAGACATTGTACTTGCCTACTACCTCCGCCGCCTCGAGGCCTAGCAAATCCCGGAGAGCCTGATTGAGCCTGATAAGGGTCCCCTGGTGGTCGGAGATCCACATGGGATACGGACTCTGCTCAATGATGCTGTTCAGGAAAGATTCGGAAGTGCGCCGGGCTTCATCGGCCTTGAGGGGCTCGGTGACATCCCGGACGGACGCCACCAGGTGAGGCCGCCCTGCATATTCAAAGGGGCTGAGACGCACTTCCACGGGGAAGGTGGTACCGTCCTTACGCCGGTTCACCCCCTGCAAAATGACCTGTTCCCCCCGTAAAATCCGGGGGACCTGATGAGCCATAGTCTCAAGGGTTATCCCCACTTCGATGTCCGTCACTTGCTTCTGCAACAATTCTTCTTTGGAATAACCAAGACTGTCGCAGGCAGCCCGGTTCACTTCCACAAAGCGCCCGGCCAAATCATGGAGAAACAACGCCTCGGCCGCGCTGTCGAAAAGAAGCTTGAACCTATCTTCGCTTTGTTCCCGCGACACTGGCTCCCCCTTGTCGAAGGTGGTCGTTTTCTCCTCTCCTGCCCCCAGCCGCACAAGACTTCCTTAAAGGCGCCGCGGGTGGTTTTATGAGGTGTTTCAGGAGGAAGGGGTATTATCTTCTTACTTATCGGCTATAAATAATTTTTTCCAGAGGGTGACAGGATAAAATATCTTTGTGGACTTTACAAGGGAGTCCGGGCTTTTTATCTTTTGAAAAAATCCAAGATGCAATGGAGACCAGCAATGGAGCCCCAAAAGACCATGGTGTGCATGTGTGAAAAATGCGGCAATGAGGCCGAGATGACCATCAAGTGCGAGGAGATGGTTCCGCCGGCGGCCACCGGACCCTCATGCTGCGGGCCTCGGAAAAAACAGATGAAACGCTCCATTGTTTGCACCCAATGCGGCGGCGAAGCGGATTTGATCGTGGATTTATAGCCTCCCTTCCTTTTGTAAATTTTTTAAAATCCCAAGAAGTTCCCGTCACTTTCGCCAGTAAGAGAGATCCCGAAAATCAGTTTTTTTCTACTCCGGTTCAGGAAACCGGGCTTTTTTTAATTTTTCGGGAAGTCTGCCGAATTCTTCTAGCAAGACTAGTTGCCGGATCATCTGCCTCCCGTTGAAAGGAAAAGACCATGCAGGCCGGAAAGATAAGCTGGCTCTTGGCGGTAATCCTGGTCCTCGCATCAGCGGCGGCCGGCCCCGCGGCGGCCGGGGGCGGCCCAAAAACAACCGCCGGGAAGGATCAGGGCGCCCCCGCTGAGATCCAGATAATCAGAAGGATTGCCGTAACCGAAGTATCTCCCGCGGAGAGGAGCGCTCACAGGGACCGGCGGGAAGCAGGCAAGGCCAAGGCCGGCTTGAATTCCACCCCTGCCACCAAGGTTTACTCCGGCACCGTACGTTCCAAACCGGTTCGCTCCGCTTCCACCGTCTCCACTGCCGTGCGTTCAACTGCCGTCCCGCCCATCCGCGTCGCTCCCGGCCGGGCGTGAAAAAGAAAGTAAGGAAGCGGGCGGCTTCCCTCTCCGGTTTTAAGCCACGCAAACCTCCCCTGCCCGGAAGAAATGCCCTTTTCTCTTCTTCCCCGGCGGCGGCGCCGGTTCACGAAGCGACGCGGTTGCTAAGCAGGGAAGGCTCATCAGCACTTTTTGTTTGGAAAACCCGGGGAAAATGAGTATAAGAGGCCATATACCCTGTCTTTCCGGAGGTGCAGACTCATGGCGGAACCCGGCGTCCAAGAAAATTTTGTGGATAAATATCAGGATGCGGATCAGATCTGGTCGGGACCCTCTTTTTTGGGTTATATGGAGGGGCTGAAGGCCTTGCTGGCGGAGCTGCCCATCTCTCCGGCAGCCATTCCCACCAAGGAATACCACTACAGTCTGACAGGCAATCTGGATTTTGTGTACGGGGAGCTGCTCTACAGCCTGTCCGGCACCGAGGGCCTGCTGCGGGACAAGGCCTTTCCTTTGCACGAATGTTATATCCGGCCGTTGTTTTCTCCCTCCGTGGCTTTGGAATGCGGCATCCGTTACCGCACCAAGGCGGGAGAAGAACTGAGCAGGACCTGTGAGGTCGTGCACACCGACGCCACGGGATATATTCTTTTTACCGATTATCACCGGCCCCTGTGAGTGAACTCTGAAAAAGATCACCGGTGCAAACGACTGAAGGGGCGAAAAGGGGAAAAGGGAAAGAGGGAACAAAAGGTTATTGTGGGTTAATGCCCTTCTTCCCCTTTTCCCCCTTTCTCTTTTTTCCCCTTCCCCACACCCATAAATTCTTCGCTCATAATGATGAAGCCGCTGAAATTATTAACCATTTTCTGGCTTCTGTCCCTCTGCCTCTGGCCGGGGCTCCTTTGCGGGGAGGAGTTTTCCGAATACGGCAATCCCTTCGTCTGGGTGACGGTGGGAAAAACCGGGGTAAAGGCCGAGGTGGTGCGGACCCCGGGAAAGCTCTACCTGGGCCTGGGGCACCGGAAAGAGCTGCCCGAAGGCCGGGGCATGCTCTTTCTGATGCCCAAGATGGAGGTGCAGAATTTCTGCATGCGGGGCATGCAATTTCCCATCGACATCATCTGGATCACCGAAGGGAAAATCGTGGGGATAGAAAAGAATATCTCCCCCCAGTTCCCCGGCACCCTCTGCTCCCCCCAGCCAGTGAACTTTGTCCTGGAAGTCCCCGGGGGCTTCTCGGACCGCCACGGGATTAAGGTGGGGGACAAGGTGAG
>DYJG01000245.1 GCA_020723225.1 Desulfobacca acetoxidans
CTTCATCGACATCAACGACTCCGAGGAAGTCATCCGGGCCATTCATCTCACCGATGACGATGTGCCCATCGATATGGTGCTTCACACCCCCGGCGGCCTGGTGCTTCCCTCCACCCAGATCGCCCGGGCCTTGAAGAAGCATCAAGGCAAAGTCACCATCTTCGTCCCCCACTACGCCATGTCCGGGGGCACGCTTTTGGCCCTGGCCGCGGATGAAATCGTCATGAGCGAACACGCGGTCCTGGGGCCGGTGGACCCGCAAATCGGCCAGTTTCCCGCGGCCTCCCTGCTCCGGGCGGTGGCCCAAAAACCGGTGGCCGACGTGGACGACAGCACCTTGGTCCTGGCGGACCAGGCGGAAAAGGCCATCACCCAGGTGCGAAACAGCGTCCTGGAACTCCTGGAAGGGAAGTTCCCCCCGGAAAAGGCCGCGGAACTGGCCCGCCTGCTCACCGGGGGCACCTGGACCCACGACTTCGCTATCACTTTTGAGACCGCCCGGGACCTGGGGCTGCCGGTATCCTCCGAGATACCCAAGGAAATCCTGGAGCTGATGAGCCTTTTTCCCCAGCCCATGCGCCAGATCCCGGCAGTGGAATACCTCCCCTTCCCCCACCGGCCGAAGCAGTGAGGGGGTCCTGAGATATTTCTTGCGTCTTTGCGCCTTTGCGTCTTCGCGTGAGAAAAATAAATTTTTTAAACGGTGCTTAAAATGCGTCAATATATGTTGGACGAACTCAATCGCAAGGACCTCCCCCGCATCCGGGATTACCTTAAGGAACACGCTTCAGCCTCCTCTCTCGAAGGCATCTGGTGGGTGGACCTGCCTGAAGATCTGCTGAACCCGGAGCAATACGCCCACCAGGACCACCGTCCCTTCCGCTTCGCCGTGGAGTTGGGGGACGATTTCCTGCGCTTCGAATTTCTGATCCGCAGCCGGGAGACCATGCGCTGCTCCTGCATCGGCTACGCCACCCCCGGCCAGAGGAATTTTATCCTGGCCTTCGCCGACCGCTTGGTGGAGGATTTGGCTTTGAGGACTTGATCTTTAAAAATTTTTATCCCCGCCGCTTTTTCAGCCGATATTTTCATATTAAGAAGGCTTGGTTGGTAATCCCGGACGCCGGTCTCTTACATATGAAGCTTCCCGAAAAATCCCCCGCCGTCGCAGGCCATCCCCCGGAGAATTGGGGCCCCATTCTGGATTTCCATCTGCACGCCAGCAGGATTCTGTCTTCCGTGGCCGACGGTGAAAAAGAGTCGTATTCACCTTTGCCTTTGCGCAACCTGACGCCGGAAATGGAAATGCCCTTCAACATCTATATCAAGTGCAGACCCAAGGACCAATCCGCCCCCGAGTTCGTCCTATGCTGTCCGAAAGGCCAAATTTTTCAGCGGGAGTGGCACCGCAAACTGAAGAAACTGAAAGTTCCTTGGGTATATTTTCCCTTAAGTGAGGATGAGGCGGTCCTGGAATTCCTGCACGGTAATCTGAAAGAAATTACCCCCAGGGCCTGCCGCCTCAATCCGGAAAAGGCGGCCCTGGTCCTGGACGCCATGCTCGTCTGGATGCAGCATTTCTTCACCACGGAGAGGGGCCGCACCGGCGCCAAATTGGACATGGCCCTGGACTTCATCGACCTGGTATTCGCATGCGTCAAGAGGTCCAAGAACTTTCTGAGCTACGTGGTGGAAATGAACCACCATGACGAATATCTCTTCAGACACAGCCTGAACGTCTGCATTATCGGCCTGGCCTTCATCAACTACCTGGGATTTGCGGACAAAGATGCCAGATCCTTCGGAGTGGGAGCCCTGCTGCACGACCTGGGAATGATCCAGGTGCCCCGGGCTATCCTGCAAAAGCCCGGACGCCTGGAAGAAGAGGAAATGCGGGTTATTAAACGCCATCCGGCCCAGAGCTATTATATATTAAAGCACCTGCCCGCCGTCCCCGTGGAAGCCATTATCATGGCGCAGCAGCATCATGAGAACGGCGACGGCTCCGGTTACCCCACGGGCTTATCCAGCGGCTCCATCCATCCCTGGGCCAAGATCCTGCGGATCATCGACAGTTATGAGAGCGTCACCGCCGGCCGCCCCTGGCGCAAGGCTAAGTCCCCCAAAGAGACCCTGTGGGACATGCGCCATGACTGGGAGAAAAGCCAGGTCTATGACTCCGCCCTCCTCCGGGCCTTGATCAAATTCCTGGGGGATAGGGATTAACGGCAGGGATCAGGGGCCAGGGGTCAGGGATCAGGGATCAGTAACAACCTGCAAGTAGTTGTTCGCTGCATAATCTTTTACTGGCCACTGACCACTGGCCACTGACCACTACATCTCTCTCAGGACCGCCGGCGCCCCCCAAATCAATACGGCGACAACGTATACTTCTGCTCCCCCTTCGGCACGTACCACTTGGTGAAATTATAGCCGATGCCCGCGGCTGCCGGTTTGACGCCCCGGAAGCGTTTGGAGATGGCCGGCAGGGCGTCGGGGACGAAGAGAAAGGTGTAAGGCTGGTCTTCAGCCAGGATCTCCTGGAGGCGGAAGTAAGCCCGGCGGCGTTTTTCCCGGTCAAAGGTATGGCGACCCTCTTCCAGGAGCTTATCCACCTCCGGATTCTTATAGTGGATAAAATTGAGTTCCCCGGGCCTGGTCTTGGAGGAATGCCAGATATCGTACTGGTCCGGGTCCAATCCGGTGTTCCACCCCAGGAGCACCGCCTCGAAATGCCCTTTTTCAATGAATTGTTTGATAAAGGTGGCCCACTCCACGGTGCGGATCTTCACCCGGATGCCGATCTCCTGGAGGCGGCGCTGGATGATCACCGCGGTGCGCTCCCGGATGTCATTCCCCTGGTTGGTCATAATGGTGAACTCAAAAGGCTTGCCGTTTTTGGCGAAAACCCCGTCCGGCCCAGGCCGCCAGCCCGCCTCCGCCAGCAGGGCCTTGGCCTTTGCCGGGTCGTAGCTGAATTTGGGGACATCCGGGTTATAGAACCAGGCCCCGGGCTTATACGGCCCGTAGGACTCCCGGCCCAACCCCATGAGCACCCCTTCGATGATTTCCTGTTTATTGATGGCTAGAGTCAGGGCCTGGCGCACCCGGCGGTCTTTGAAACGGTCGTCCTCCAGGTTGTACCCCAGATAGACGTAGGTAAAGGGCACATAGCGATACTTGTTGTACATCCGGGCGAACTTGGGGTACTCGGTCTGCCGGGTGTATTGCAGGGGAGTGAGGTTCATCTGGTCGATGTTCCCGGACTTCAGCTCCAGGAACATGGTGGCCTGGTCCGGTTTAATCAGGAAGATATAGCCGTTGAGATAGACCCGTCCCTCGAAGTAATCAGGGTTATAGGCAAGGGCGATCTTCTCCCCGGCCTTCCATTCCCCGAAGCGGTACGGGCCGGTGCCCACGGGGTTCCGGGCCAGGGGGGATTGGGTGATGTCTTTGCCCTCCAGGAGGTGGCGGGGCAGAATATTCAAGGATGCCCAACTCCCCAAAGCCGGGGCGAAAGGTTGGCCGTAAGTGACCTGGAAGGTATAATCGTCCGGCATTTCGGCCTTTTTCACCTGAATGTAGTCGCCGGAGTAAGCCGTAGGGGTCTTAGGGTCCACCATCACCTGGTAGGTGAACAGCACGTCTTTGGCGGAAAAAGGCGCGCCGTCGTGCCACTTCACCCCCCGGCGCAGCTTGAAGGTGATGGTCAACCCGTCCGGCGAGACTTCCCAGGATTCCGCCAACTCGCCCACCAGGGTGAGGTCGCCGTCGTACTTCAACAGCCGGTTGTAGACCAGGCCGATGATATCGAAGGACGCGGCGTCGCTGGCCAGGGGCGGAAGCAAGGTGCTGGCGTCGCCGATGGAGGCATTGATGAACAGGTCGCCGTAAGCCGGCCCGGTATCCGGGCCGCCGTAGGCTATCTCCTGCTCCGGGGAGCCGCAGCCGGACGCGGTTAAGAGGGCCAGGCATAAAAGAAAAAAAAGCCGGGAAATTCGCCCCTTTCTCGGACAAAATTTCAAAGTGTTTATCAATTTCATCCCTCAGTCCTGAAAAGTGGTCAGTGGTCAGTGGTCAGTGGTCAGTAAAAAACCAGTGCGTGCCCCGGACTTACCTTAATGAGATTCCTTAAGTAGGGTGGGCACTGCCTACCGATTCCATAATGAGATCCCTTAGGTAGGGTGGGCATTGCCCACCGATTCCATAACAAAACCCTCTCTCCCCCGCCACGACAACGTCACTTCAAAGTCTGGCATACCATGCGGGGGCCGGGGTGAGGGGAGCCAGTCTTTTCATATGTTACGGGTGCGCCAATGGCCCATGAGGAGCTGCTCTGAAAGTGAGACCTCTGGGAAAGTCTCCCCACTTGTCATTCTGAGGAAGCGGAGCGACCGAAGAATCTCGTCTTCGGCGGCAAGACATTTCCCGACGGGGCCGATAATTACACGGATATTGAGAATCCTGAGCTTTAAAACCGAGATTCTTCACTCCGCTGCGCTCCGTTCAGAATGACAAAAAAAGGGGGCTTCCGCAGAAACCTCAAAGTGATTATCGCACAGGCTGGAAAGCCTGTGCCACCGATATCTTTCATGATTTTGGGTGAGCCAGAGGCTCATGAATGGCTCGTTCCCAAGCTCCGCTTGGGAACGCAAGTTATCAGCCGCAATTCTGCTGCGGCGGCCCGTGTGCTATTATGTAGCCAAGCCTCAGGAAATTACCACTGATTAACCGGGGATAACCCCCTAACCCCGATTTTCTCTTGCCCTGGGACCGCCTTTTAGATAAATTTAAGAAGTCGGGACGTGGCTCAGCCTGGTAGAGCACAGCGTTCGGGACGCTGGGGTCGC
>DYJG01000246.1 GCA_020723225.1 Desulfobacca acetoxidans
TTAACCTATTAATAAGCCAAAACTATTTTTTTGCAACTGTCGAAGATGAGTCTGAACGGAGCGAAGCGAAGTGAAGAATCTGGTATTTTGGCAATCAGGACTCCTAATCTGCCTGAAATCATCGGCAGCACTAGGAAAAGCCTTGCCGCCAAAGGCGAGATTCTTCGGTCGCTCCGCTCCCTCAGAATGACAATAGTGGTGACTTCCGCAGAGGTCTCAACTTGTTTATTTGTTTCGATAATCCTATCGATGATTTTTTGCGAAAAACGAAAAACCAAAATCGAAAAACGAGAAACCCATGCACCCCAAAGACCGCCTGATCTTCCCCCTGGATGTTCCTAATAAGGCGGAAGCGGAAAAGTTCATTAATCTTTTGAAGGATGAAATAGGGTTATTCAAAGTCGGCCTGGAGCTGTTTATGGCGGAAGGGCCGCCGTTTCTGAAATATTTGGCCGAATCCCAAGTCGATTACTTCCTGGATTTGAAGTTCCACGACATCCCCGCCACCATGATGGGGGCCCAGGCCCGGGTGATGCAGGGGGCCAAATTGGCCACGGTGCACGTGGACCAGGGCGCGAAGATGCGGCCCACCATCATGGCCTGCAAAAACGGGGTCAAGGTCCTGGGGGTCACGGTTCTCACCCATCTGGGTCCGGATGATTTGGAGGCCATGGGCATTGCCCCGGAGTATGCCCGGAATCCCGCGAAACTTGTGCTGCTGCGAGCTAAGTTGGCAAAAGAGGCGGGTTGCGACGGCGTGGTCTGCGCCGGCACCGAGGCCCGGGCCGTGAAAGATGCCTTCGGGAAAGACTTCCTGGTGGTCTGCCCGGCGATCCGGCCTGCCTGGTCTATTGTGCCCGGAGACGACCAGACGCGCATCACCACCCCGGCTCAGGCCATCCAGGCCGGGGCCGACTACCTCGTGGTGGGCCGCCCCATCCGCAAGGCGGAAAACCCCGTGGAGGCCGCGAGAAAGGTGGTGGCGGAGATTGCGGGGGCGCTTCGGTAGCATTAAAAAAAAATTTCTCGCAGAGACGCAGAGAGCGCAGAGTTTTCATCCTTTCTCTGCGACCTTTGCGCCTCTGCGAGAAACTATTCTAAACCGCCCCTACTCCCCCCATTTCTTCCGGCTCAATTCGATCTTCTTCCGCACCGAAGCCCAGGCTTGCTTGGTGAGGAAGGATTCCGGCCAGCGCCCGGCCATGCGCCGGAACATTTCGTTGGGCACTGCGAAGGTGATTTCGTCCGGTTTGAGGAATTTGCGGTCCGAGGGGTCCCAGCCCCCCAGCACGGCCTTGAGTTGGCCCCGCTCCAGGTACTTCAGGGGCCAGGTGAGGATATTGGCGCAGCCCGCGCCGAAGGGCGACTGCACCGCCTCGAAGTCGTTGGTGACAAAGGTGGCCAGTTGGTTGAGGCCGCTGATGCTTTCGGCCCGGGCGAAGAAGATCACCACCTCCGGCGTCTCGTCCGCCGTGAATTGGCTCAAGGGTTTGAAAACGCAAAACTGCGCGGGCGCCGGCCGGGGGTCGAGGGTTTCGTAGAAACGCCGGGTGACCGCGGGGGATTCCAGGTAGCACTCCCCTTCCAGGATATTGGGAATGCCGGTGGAGACGTAATGGACGATGGTCTCCAGTTGCGGTTTGAGATACCCCAGGAAAAACGCGGCCCCCAGGCAGCCGAAGCGGGCCTGGTCGAAGTAGGCGGCCGTCCCCTTTTTCCGGGCCCGCCAGAGATGGCCGATGATGCAGGAAAAGTTGGCGAAGGTCTCGTCCCAATCCACTTCGCCCCGGGCCTCCATCTGGACGGTGGGGAGGCGGTAGGCCTGGGGGGAGAAGCCCTCCCGGGGCTCCAATTCCGTGTAGAAAACGCCCAGGGGTTCTTCCTGCAAGCCCAGAATTTCCAGCAAACCGCTGACTTCGGGGGGATTATCCTGGATAGCCATTTCTGCGCCTCCGTGTTGGCTCGGGTTAATATTTTACAGTCCCGAGGCTTTTGAAAATGCCTATTTGATCCTAATTCTCTCTGCGCTTTCTCTGCGTCCTCTGCGTCTCTGCGGTAAAAAACAGGGAGAATTTACCGCAGAGACGCAGAGAGCGCAGAGAATAGACTTTTGCAAAAGGCTCGTCCCGGGATTTTATTAAAATGTAAGGCCTTTCCTCCTGATGTAAAGCCTTCCCTCAAATCGGGCGGGCACGGAGGCCTGCCCCGCTGGGATCGTTGTCACCCCCAAGGCCAGATGGCGGCCAGGTGGCGCAAAGAAGGCGCCAGGCTGCCTTCCCGGTGGGGTTCGAGAGTCACCAGGGGTTGGCGGTTCCGGTCGGCCAGGAAGTTGAGGATATATTCCAGGGGCACGGTGCCGTGGCCCAGGGCCAGGTGGGAGTCCTTATCGCCCCGGTTGTCGTGGAGATGGAGTTGGCCGATCATGGGCCAGAGGGCATTGAGCCAGCGGTCGTAGTCGCCGTCCCCGAAGGCCTGGAGGTGGCCCGCGTCCAGGCAGATCCCGAGGTTGGGGGCCTGCGCCAAGTCTAGGAGGTCGATAAACAAATCCGGGTCCGTCTCGTAGACGTTTTCCACCATCACCTTCACGCCGTGGGCGGCGGCCAGGGCCGCGAACTCCTGCCAGGTGGCCGCGCTCCTCTTCAGCCAGCCTTTGCGGCTTCCTTGATAGAGCTTGGCGTCGTAGCCCAGGTGGCAGACAATGGTAACCGGTTTGAAGACCGGCAAGAGCCGGAAGGCCTGCCCCAGGCGGCGGCGGCTGGCGGACAGAATCAGCTCATCCTTGGCCCCGGGGAGAAGGTCCTGGAAGGGAGCATGAAGGGTGAGGCGGCGCCCGGCCTGATGAAAGGCCCGGGCCACTTGCGCGAAATCCCGCCTTTGATAACGCGACAGGCTGTAAGCGTCCAGGCCGATTTCCGGGTTCAGGCCCTCTTTTAAAAAAAGATTCAGGTATCCCTTATCGAAATAGCGGAAAGGAATATTGACCTGAACCCGGGAAATCAAGGCCTCAGGCGTCAATGCCATGAGCGGCCCGTCTCAATGGGGGTATTGGCAGAGTTCCAGGAGCAAGCCGTAGGTGGCCTTGGGATGGATGAAGGCCACCAGCGCGCCGTGGGCCCCTTCCCGGGGCTTCTCGTCGATGAGGCGCACGCCCGCGGCTTTCAGCTCCTCCAGGGCCCCGGCCAGGTCTTCCACTTCCAGGGCCAGGTGATGGAAGCCTTCACCCTTGGTATCCAGGAACTTGGCCACCGGGCTGTCGTCCGCGGTGGGAATGAGCAGCTCCAGGTTGGATTCCCCCACGCCGATGAAACTGACCTTCACCTTTTGGGACTCCACCACTTCGTCGCCTTTGAGGGCCAGGCCGAGATTTTTCCCGTAAAGTTTCTTGCCCGCGTCCAGGTCTTTGATGGCAATGCCCAGATGGGCGATCCGTTTGATCTTCATGACTTCTCCTCCTCAGGTGAATTATAAATATTTCCCTTTAACCGGGATAAAAGAAAAGGGGAAGTAAGTTCCTGCCCAAACTGCTTGCCCTTAACCCCCGGCATTATATATGATGGGGGCAGGCAGGAAAAGCTCGGGATGCAATTTCCTCGATTTTTCCTGAAGATAACCAGATAAAGGTTGGCGGATGAAAAAAGAGATATTCGACCGGGTGGCGGCGCAGATCGACACTTATCGGCAGCAGATCATCGAGTTGCAGCGGGAGTTGGTCTCCCGGAACGCGGTGGGCCCGGATCACGGCGGTCCCGGGGAAGCCGAGAAAGCGGCCTTCCTGAAGGACCTGCTCCAGGGATGGGGGCTGCAAGTAGACAACTATCCGGCCCGGGATGAAAGGGTGAAAGGCGGCGAGCGTCCCAACCTGGTGGCCTGGCTCCCGGGTAAGCGGGAGCAAAAGATCTGGGTGCTGAGCCACATGGATGTGGTGCCTCCCGGGGATGAGGCCCTGTGGGATTCAGACCCCTTCACCCTGCGGGTGGAGGGGGACCGCCTCTACGGCAGGGGCGTGGAAGACGACCACCACGGCATTGTCACCTCCCTGATGGCGGTCAGGGCCCTCCTGGACCTGGGGATTACGCCGGAGCGCACCCTGGCCCTGGCCCTGGTCTCCGATGAAGAAACGGGGAACGAAAAGGGGCTGATTCATTTATTACGGTCGCACCCCCATCTCTTCTCCCCCCAGGACTTGATCATCGTACCGGACGCGGGCAGCACCGACGGCACCCTCATCGACGTGGCGGAAAAGAGCATCCTCTGGCTGCGCCTGACGCTGGAGGGGAAGCAGTGCCACGCCTCCCGGCCGGACCTGGGGCGCAACACCATGCGGGCCTGCGCCCACGTGATTGTGGCCCTGGAGGAACTGGCCCAGGAGTTTTCTTCAGAAAACCCCTTGTTCCGGCCGCCGGTGAGCACCTTCGAGCCCACCAAGAAGGAGGCCAATGTCCCCAACATCAATACCATCCCCGGACGGGATGTGTTTTATCTGGATTGCCGGGTACTGCCGGACTATGAATTGGCCCGGGTGAAGGAGAGGGTTCTGGCTATTGGAGAAGAGGCGGCCCGGCGTTTCGGGGTGAGCCTGAAGGTGGAGCCGGTGCAGGAACTATCCAGTGCGCCCTCCACCCCGGTGGACGCGCCGGTGGTTAAGGCTTTGGCCCGGGCCATCCGTGAAGTTTACGGACGGGAGGCCCAACCCCGGGGGATCGGCGGCGGCACGGTGGCGGCCTTTTTCCGGCAGGCGGGCCTGCCCGCGGCGGTCTGGATGACGGTGACCCAAACCGCGCACCAGCCCAACGAATTCAGCCTGTTAAGCAATATCCTGGGGGATGCCCGGGTCTTGGCGC
>DYJG01000247.1 GCA_020723225.1 Desulfobacca acetoxidans
AACCATCTAGAAAAGTTCCTGTTTCTTCCGTAAAAATTATGATACCTTTGAGTCGATGCCTATGGATGGGAAGACCATGAATAATTACTACCTTGATAAAACCGTCTTAGTTACCGGGGCCGCAGGCACGGTGGGCCGGGAGGTCGTCCGCCAGTTGGTGGGGTTCGGGCCCAGGGAACTCCGGATGCTGGATAATAATGAATCCGCCTTATTTTTGCAGGGCAATGAATACCGGCATGCCGGCCGGGTGATCCCTTATCTGGGTGATGTCCGGGACGAGCATAAACTGATCAACGTCACCAGGGGGGTGGACGTGATCTTGCATCTGGCCGCGTTTAAACACGTGGCCCTGGCGGAGTACAATCCTTTCGAGGCGGTGCAGACCAATATCCTGGGGGTGAGGAACGTGGCCCAGGCCGCCCAGATCAACCACGTTTCCCGGGCGATCTTCGCCAGTTCCGATAAGGCCGTCAATCCCACCAACGTCATGGGCACCTCCAAACTCATGGGGGAGCGCATCTTCAGCGCGGCCAATATTTTCAAAAACCATGGCAGCCAGGTGTTTTCCAGTGTCCGCTTCGGCAATATCCTAGGCTCCCGGGGTTCGGTGGTTCCCGTTTTCATGAAACAGATCCTGTCCGGAGAAGCGGTTACCGTCACCGACGTGCGCATGACCAGGTTCGTGATGACCGTGGAGGAAGCCGCCAAACTGCTGCTGGAAGCCCCCTTAATCGCTTGCGGCGGAGAGGTTCTGGTCTCCAAAATGTTGGCCGTGCGCATCATCGATCTGGCCCACGCCCTGATCGAACTGTTGACCGCCAGAACCGGCGTGAATCCGAAGAGTGTTCCCGTTAAATTCGTGGGCGCCATGCCCGGCGAGAAACTCTATGAGGAACTGATGACCGAGGAGGAAGTGAGCCGCTCCAAGGAACTCCCCACCATGTTCGCCATCCTCCCGGCCCTCCGGGGCTTCTACCAAAACATTGAATATAATTATAAAAACATCCTGCCCGAGGTGGAAAACCGGCGCCCTTACATCTCCAACCTGGAGACTCCCATGACCATTGATGAGATCAAGGCTTTCCTGGAGAACTGCGGCATTCTGGAGGAATTCCTGTCTCCCGGCCAGCCGTTCAATCTCCCCTGTCCCGCCCCCGACCTGACACCGGAAGCGGCAACGCAAAAATCCTCGCGGCAGGCCAAGCTGCAATGAGAATCAACCTAGAAAAAGGTTGATTACCGCCTTTTCCCTCCGTATAATGAGGAAAATTTTCTAAAAAGGAGGTGATTCCGGGTGTATCAGCCGACAGTGCCCATTACCAGGAGAACCTGAACCCCTGGGGTCCGGGGAGCCTTGGCAAGGCTCTCGCTACCCATCCAGGCTGGAAGAGGCAGGGGCGGATCACCTGGGATTATCATTAGATAGCTTCACAAGCATCATCCTATCCCCTTCCTTCCGCAGGTAACTCCGCAGTACGCCTATTTCTTTCCAGCCGTTATTTCCGGGTCCCTTAATCAGCCCTGGGGTTTGGGTTAATCTCTGGATTTCTGCGCGCTTTGGCGCGCCAAAGGGATTAATATACCTACCCCTCCGGGCGCCTTGGCCTCGGTCGGAGCGCCGCAATTTTTTATTCCGACCCAACTGAAATACTGGAAAGGAAGATGAGCAACTTCTCTTCCCCTGAAGATCCAAGCCAATCAAGGAGAAAGGAATGCCGACGCCTTACGATGAGATGTGGGAGAAGTTGAACCTGGACCTGGAGGCCCATGAGGGCCTGTTGACGGTTTTGGGGAAGTTTTACGGAGACATCTATCTGAGTCAGGAGGGCCGCCTGCAGGGGACGGAGTACCTGGATTTTGTCCTCTCCGAGGTCCACGGCCTGCGTATCAAAGAGCTTCAGGACGCCAAAGCCGCGGGCAGGAAAGTCATCGGTGCGTTTTGCGTCTTTGTGCCGGAGGAGTTGGTGCTGGCCGCCGACGCCGTCTGCGTGGGGCTCTGCGCCGGCGCGGAGGTCGGCTCGGAAGCCGCGGAGCAGGTCCTGCCCCGCAACACCTGCGCCCTGATTAAGTCCTTTGTGGGCTTCAAGCTGGCCCGGCTCTGCCCCTTCATCGAGTCCTGCGACCTGGTGGTGGGCGAAACCACCTGCGACGGCAAGAAGAAGGCCTATGAAATTTTCGCCGACTACGCCCCGGTCTACGTCATGGAAATTCCCCAGATGAAGAACGCCTGCGACCGGGACCTGTGGAAGGCGGAGATGCTGCGCTTTAAAGCCAAGATCGAAGAGGTCACCGGCCAGGCCATCACCGCCGTGAAGTTGAAGGAGGCCATAAAACTGGTGAACGCCAGGCGCCGGATGCTCCGGCGCTTGAACCGGCTCCGGGCCGCGGTGCCCGTGCCCATCTCCGGCCGGGACGTGCTCCTGGTAAACCAAATCAGCTTTTATGACGATCCGGTGCGTTTTACCAAAAAGATCGACGAACTCTGCGACGAGTTGGAAGCCAAGGTAATAAGCGGACAGGGCGTGGCGCCCCTCGATGCTCCCAGACTCATGTTATCGGGCTGTCCCATGGCCGTGCCCAACTGGAAAGTGCCTTATATCATCGAGTCCTCCGGCGCGGTGGTGGTGGGTGAGGAGTCCTGCATCGGCGCCCGAAATACCAGGGACCTGGTGGATGAAGGAGCGGAGACCCTGGACGCCATGCTGGACGCGCTCGTGGATCGTTATATGAAGATCGATTGCGCCTGTTTCACCCCCAATGCGGAGCGCCTGGACCATATCGTGGCCATGGCCCGGGACCTCCAGGTGGCCGGGGTCATCCACTACGGCCTCAGTTTCTGCCAGCCTTACGCCATTGAATCCTTCAAGGTGGGGAAGGCCCTGGAAGCCGCCAAAATCCCCATGCTGGCCATTGAAACCGACTACAGCATGGAGGACGTGGGCCAGCTCAAGACTCGGGTGGAGGCATTCCTGGAGATGGTGCGGTGACATGAATAATAACCTGGTGGCCGGCCTGGACGTCGGGTCCCGGTCCATCGAGCTGGTGGTATTGGAGGGCGGGCAGTTGGTGGATTGGGCCCGCCTTCCCACCACCTTCGACCCCCTGGCTCAATGTCAGCGGCTGCTGAAAAACCTGAAAGCCCGGAAGTTGGTGGCCACCGGTTACGGCCGCAAGCTGATGCAGGAGAAAGTCACCGACCGGGAAGTGATCACGGTCACCGAGATCCAGGCCTACGCCCTGGGTGCCGGGCAGGTCTGCCCGGAAGCCCGCACCGTCCTGGATATCGGCGGCCAGGACACCAAAGTGATTGCCCTCGATGCCGAAGGAAGAGTCACGAAATTCGAAATGAACGACCGCTGCGCCGCGGGCACCGGCAAGTTCCTGGAATTTATGGCTGCTGCCTTGCAGATCCCCTTGGAGGAATTTGGCGCGTTCGCCCGGCAGGGAGACCGGCGGATTCAAATCAGCAGCATGTGCACGGTCTTTGCCGAAAGTGAGGCCACTTCGCTGATGGCCCGGGGGGAGAGTGCCGCCAACATCGCCCTGGGACTACACCTGGCCATGGTGCAGCGCACCGCGGCTATGATCCGCCGGGTGGGGGGGAGGGTTCCCCTCCTGTTCGCCGGGGGTGTGGCCCATAATCCTTGCGTCCGGGCCCTGCTGGAGGAAAGCCTGGGGCACGGTCTTTTTGTTCCCCCTGAGCCCGACCTGGTGGGCGCCTGGGGCGCGGCGTTATATGGACGGAAAAAATGCTGACTCGCACCGATCTCAGGGAAGCATTACGCAAGGCAGCCGCCGCGGCCGTACCCGCCGCGGCCGATAAGGAGGCAGGGCCGCGCTCCCAAGTAATGAAGGAGGGATTCGCCGCCTTTCTGTCCCTCTTCTTGAAATGGGGGCTGGCCCTGCTCTTCATTTTTGCAGGCGCTCTCAAGCTGAAAGACCCCCGGGCCTTTGCCCAGGCCATCGGCCAGTACGGCCTGGTGCCGGACGGAATCATCCCGGTTCTGGCCTTAGGCCTGCCGGTGGTGGAAGTCCTGGCGGGCCTGGGCCTGCTGGTCAACCTCCGCTACAGCCTGGGGGCCATTTTATTAATGCTGCTGCTGTTTATCGGCGTCCTGGGTTACGCCATCATTGCGGAGCTTGACATCGATTGCGGCTGTTTCACCGCCGCGGACCTGGCCGCCCGGGGCAGCGTCAAGGCCGCGTTTTTCCAGGACCTGGGGTTCCTGGCCGCGGCCCTTTTCCTCCGCTGGCGGCGGCGGGGCAGGGGCCAGGGGGCAGGGGCCAGGGGTCAGGGGTCAGTAACCAGTAATCAGCAGTGATCGTGGTCAGTGAGGAAAACTGATCCCTGCCCACTATCCCACTTTTTGTCATTCTGAACGGAGCGCAGCGGAGTGAAGAATCTCGTAATTAAAGCTCAATCTCATCCACAAAGGAGAAAGAAAAATGACACGGCACATGGGTTTAACGTTGATTGGCCTCTTGACGGCTTTATCCTTAATTCTCGGCTGCGGCCAGGGTTCCCTGACCACCAAGGAGATGGACACGGAAAAGATCGCGGTGACCTTCCAGAAGGAAGTGGGCCGGGGCGGCTATCAGGTGGTGGCCACCGAGGAGCTGAAGGGCTGGCTGGACGGCAAGAAGGCCATGCTCATCATCGACACCATGCCCTTTGAGGACAGCTACAAAAAGAACCACATCCCAGGGGCCAAGCAGTACGAGTTCCCCATCCCGGAGGTGAAGGAGCTGGACGACGCCAAGAAGGAGGCCTTCATCAAGGTTCTGGGGGATAACAAAGACCAGGTGCTGGTCTTCTACTGCGGCTTCGTCAAGTGCAC